>JBOGLY010000343.1:0-4343 GCA_050746425.1 Acidobacteriaceae bacterium | reverse complement strand
GCCCTTTACACTCCTTGCGCTCGCTTTCGCTTGCGCAAGGAGTGTAAAGGATGTCTCGAAACACTATGGAAAGCATGTCATGGAACTGAACAAAACGACGGCTTGAATGGGGCACCGTCCCGACTGTGAGAATCCGCTAAATCCCAGATCTCAAAATCGAGATCTGGGGCACCCAAATCGCGTTGGATGGAACCCGCTCCTACAGACCTTGCGGAGCGGCGGATGTCGGCGCAGTCCCGCTATTCGGAGTGCCCGGGCCACTGTTTCCATTCGGCGTCTGATTCGGATGCAATGGCTCCGGCTTTTCTTCCGGCTGCGGCGCCTGCAAACCGGGAACCGCTGGTTCCTGCGAAATATTCCCTGTGGCTGCGTCGGTGATATCGATACCGTACTTCTGCAACGTGTCCGCGACAAGTTGAGAGAGAGCCGCGCGGTCAACCGCGTAGGTTGTTTGTGCGGCGATCAGGTTGTCCTGCGCGTTTTCATAATTTCTCGTCTGCGACAAAACATTCGCGGTGGTTGAAGCCCCAAGTCGATATTTTTTCTGCTCCGCGTCCAGGCTTTGAACGGCATATTGCTCGCTGGCCTCCGCGGACTGCACCTGGGCGCGATCGTTCTGCAGCGCGAACAACTGGTTTGTGACCTGCATCTTCAACTGCACATACAACTGCTGCAGTCGCATTTGCGATTGACGATATTCAATTTGCGCGCGCTCCGCCTGCGCCTGCGCCTGGCGATTGCGAATGGGTACGGTGAAGTTGAAACCGACGCCTTTGTTCGATCCGGAACTGTCGGCGAGATGACCGAGCACAGTGGTGTACGGGATGGCCAATCCGGGCGTGCCGGAGCAAGGATTGAACCCGGCAAAGGGCGTGCAGTCGATTAGAGGGTTCTTGGCTCCGCCGATCGCCTCAGCGCCGTAAAAGCCATATACGTCCAGCACGGGAAGCAGCGCATTTTTTACCGACTTGAGCGTGATCTCCTGGTTCTTCAGGGTCAAGACCGCCTCCTCTACGCCGGGGCTGTTGGCGTAGGCTTCCTGCACCAGTTGGTCGACAGACTTGTCTTCCTCGGGCGTTCGCGCCAGCGACACGCGGTCGGTTGGAACGATCGGAGCCGCCGCGAAGATAGGATCGTCGAGGTTCCTCGCAATGGCCTGCTTCATGATCAGTTGCTGGTATTCCAACTTGCTCCGGGAGCTGGTCAGGGCCTGTCGATCGCTGGCAACCTGGGCACGGGCATTGACGACGTCGAGTGGCGCCAGGGTGCCGATTTGCAATTGTTTTTGATCGTCCGACAGCAGCTGGGTCGACTGCTTGAGCGCGCCTACTTTCGTTTTTTCGTCCTGGTATGCGCCGACCAGACCCCAGTAGATGTTTTCAATCTGGTCGATGGTATAGAGCAATTGAGCGCGAAAGGCGACATCCGTGATGCGGCGATTGTTTTTGGTGATCTCGATGTAGCGTCCGTTCACGTCCCAGCCAAACCCCTGCAGCAGATGTTGGGTGAGCTGCGCGTTGAATGACGTCGTCAACGCTGGGCTGTAAAAACTGCCGAAGGCAGAGTTCGCATCGGTGGTGGTGCGGCTGTTGTTAAAAGTGACGGCCAGCGTTTCTCCGGGCAAAAATCCCTGGCTGTAATTGAAGTTGTACTCATCCGTGTTCTCGTTGAGCTGAAAGGTGCCGGTAAGGAATTTCGAGGACTCCGGCAGGTATGCCCTTCCCAGTTGCACGGTTCCGGAGACGACCGGATCCAGGGGCTCAATCGGCACGTCCAGCGGACCCGCGCCCATGGTCGAGGAGGTAATTCCATTGGGACCGGAACCGGCCCCGCCTGCGCCCGCCGAAGTTCCGCCTGGACCTCCGCCAGACGCCCCGGTCGACTGGATGGTTGTCGTCGTGGTGGAACTGCTTGTGCTGCTGGAACTGGTCGCGCCCGTGGTTGCAGCCGGTGAGGCGCTGGCAACAGGACTTGTGCTGCCGCCCAGCGTGCCTGTCACCAGGCCCGTGTTGACGCCAAGATAAGGCAGGCCCGCGTGCGCGCGCAGAAGATCGGTATCCGCGATATCCAGGTTGTAGCGCGCAATTGCGACGTCGAAATTGTTCTGTAAAGCCAGCAGAATCGCATCGTCGAGGCTGAGATAGATTTTTCCATCCCGATACAGGGAATCGAGGAGCGACGTATTCGTCAGACGGGGCGGCGGCACGGTCTGTGGCGTGTAGACGGAGAACGGGTTAGGGAATTGCGATTTTCCCCGGGAAAAATCCTGGTCCGTGGGGCGAAGCGAGTACGGCTCGGTCAATGCCGGTTGAGGCGGCGTGGCCATTGTTCCTTCGGTCGAGGTTGGCGCGTTTGGCAGGGAGCTGCTGGACTGCTGCGATTGAGCGCCTGCCACCGGCACCATCAAGTTCAACACCATTAACCCGACTACCCACCCACTCTGCAGGTCCTTTGTTTTCACGTTTGCGTTACCCTTCCTTGCCTCACAAAATCTGCCGATCCAGTCATTCGCGCGATGGAACCCCGGTTCCCAGTTGCAGCAACCGACGGGCATCCAAACCCCTTGCGCTCAAAATGTTTCACTGTTCACAAAGAAATACTTTCATTCGATGGAGCCACGCGGCGTTCGGCTTCGAAAATTTCTCAGAAGTCCGGGCGCGAAGGCCGCTGAGCGCTTGGCGAAAGCAGCAAAACGATTTCCCCCCAGGGGAGAGCGTGCCTCTCCATTCGCATTCCATGAATTCACGATCTATGGATTGGATACGAGTTTTCCGGCGGAGAGGTTCCCGCCGATTTCCAAGCAAAAATATTTACTATGACCGATTGCCGCGACCCTGAACCGCACCGGAAATTCAATGGATCTCCGGTCCGCTCTAAACCACGTGTACTCTGCTAACGAGGATGAGTATATCGCAGCGCAATATGGCAAAGGCGGCATGACAACAATCGACAGCGGCCCGGAAAGCACGGTGTGGAAGTTGACCCTGGCATACGATGGCACGGAGTTCCACGGTTGGCAGGTGCAGCCCGGCAGGGCGACCGTTCAGGGCGCGCTATCGGACGCAGTTGCCAGTGTCACGGGAGAGCGCGTGATGCCGCAGGGGTCTGGACGCACCGATGCCGGCGTGCATGCCTGGGGCCAGGTGGCCAGCTTTTCGCTGCGGGCCGCGATACCGGCAGAAAATTTTCAACGCGCGTTAAACCGCATTCTTCCGGCTGCTGTTCGCGTCCGATCGGCGGAACACGCCTCGCCGGATTTTCATGCCAGGCATAGTGCGATTGGAAAGGTCTACCAATATCGCATATTCCATGGTCGAGTCTGCTCGCCATTTCTGGCGCGTTATGTCACGCGTTGCCGTTGGCCGCTCGATCTGGATGCCATGCGACAATCGGCGATTGCAATCCTGGGAGAACACGATTTCACTTCCTTTGCCGCGTCCGATCCGGACCGCGCTGCGCGGGCTGGCCGTGAGATCGAGTACATCGCAGACGCCAGGGAAAGCGGGCTTCGTTCAAATGTCCGTCGAATCGATCTGTCTGAGTGGTCGCGTGAGGTGCTTCCTCATCCGTCACCGGGCTTGTTCGCTGCAATGGCCTCCCGCTCCGAGGTGGAATTCCGCGATGCAACAGGCCAAGGCCGTGAAGGCGAGGCGGATGCCGGCGAGATTTTTACATACACCGTGCGCGGCAATGGATTTCTCCATCACATGGTGCGCAATCTTGTTGGAACATTTGTGGAAGTGGGCCGGGGCCGCATGGCTGCTTCTGAAATTCAGCGCATCCTGGATGGACGCAGTCGCGCGCTGGCCGGCCCTACCGCGGCGGCAAATGGGCTGTGCCTGATGAAGGTCCTGTATTGAAATTGGTTGTTATTTCATAGAGGGGCAGTAAACGCGAATCTTCCAAGGCAGCCAAACGATGGCCAAGCCCAGCAAGATACGCACTGTGACTGGCGAAGGCGAAGAATGACTCAACAGAGTTCTGCCGAATCAACATGGCGCGATCCCAATATTCATCTTCGGGTCCAATCAACCAGGATCCACCTTCTCCAAGAAACAGCATCTCTCCACCGCTTTTTTTGAGGAATGGAAGCGTATGGGCAATATACCGCTCGTATGCTTCGGCGCCACTGACTGGTTCAGACGGGGCCAAATCTGGACGGGCGGAATAGTCCGCCAGCTTGCGAAACCGAAGCAGGTTCAGCATTACTACGGGTCCCTTAATGGCGCGTTGCAGCAGGGCACGCCCAGCTTCCTGCGTTGGCTCAAGATACGATTTCATCTGGCCTCCCATTCATGGCGTGGTCGTGTGGTTCGCTAGTCGCTGGGAATATGCACGGATAC
>JBOGLY010000342.1:0-4362 GCA_050746425.1 Acidobacteriaceae bacterium | reverse complement strand
TAGTGGAAGGCCACGAGGGCGGCCACGGCAACCGGCGCGCGGCCATCATCATCGCGGTCATGGCGGCGCTGCTGGCACTGATCGAATTCGCGGAAAAAGACGCCCAGACCAACTACATCGCCAACCACATCGTAGCCAGCGATACCTGGGCGCAGTACCAGGCCAAGTCGATTCGCCGTACCGTGCTGACCGCCGAAGTGGACGAGCTGGCGAGCGATCCGCGGGCCGCGACGGATACTGCAATCCAGGCACGAATTGCTGCGGCGCGCGCCCGCGCACAGCGGATGCTCTCCGAGCCGGGCGCCGACGGTATGCAGCAGTTGGCGCAACGCGCCCATGCCATTGAGCATTTGCGCGATCATGAACTCCATCGCAAAGACACGCTGGAGGTGGCAAGCGGGGGACTGCAAATCGCAATTGTGCTGGCGTCGATTTCGGTTGCGTTGGATCTGCCGCTGCTGATGCTTGGCAGCATTCTGCTGGGTTTTGCCGCCGCTGCGTATGGACTGTACGGCGGTCTATCTCCGCTGTAGCTTGCGGACAGCCGCTTTTACGGGCAGGTAAGCTGCGCTGTGCCGCGAACCGTGCATCCTGTCCCGCATGGACCCAGGAGCTCGCACTCGGTCGGGACGGAAGCGAACACGGTGTATGTGCCGGTTGCTCCGGTCGCGCATTGTGCCACGCCAGCCTGTGTGATGGTCGCCCCGGTGGTGGGCGCGTTCTGCAGGCATACTCCCCACAACTGTGGCTGCCCGGTGACCGTGCCAGCCGGATCCGTGTAGTGGCCTGTGGCTACGAACGTAACGGTGCCATTCGGATACGTCTGTGCGTTGGCAGCGGCGGGACTCAGGGTGATCGATTGAAGACCGCCAAATGGCAATCGGCCCATGGAACCGGAGGAATTGCTGCCGCAAGACAGCGCAGCAAAGCCGGTCAGAACCACAATTGAGATGGAAAGCATGCGCGATAGAATCATTGCGACACCTCCGCGCGTGGCGACCAAAGTTGACCTGGCTCACACGCCCACGCAAGTTTTTTGGGGCCGCAACTCCGGCAGCGTCATTATTTTACATCCGTGCGTTGGCCGGGGATTCGCGTCGCGAGGCACTCCCTGGGGATCATCCGGGAGTGAGCCGGCTGACCGAGTTCAACGATTGGAGCATTCTGCCGCTTACGCCTTCAATGGCTCGCCCTTGCAATCGGAGTGATTGCAGTGGCAAGTCAATTCAGTCACCTTTCGCAAGTCTTTGCAGTGGTCGCTGCAGAAATCCTTTCCATCGGACGTGACGCAGTTGCAGGCCGCATGTTTGCATTTCTTCGCTTGTGTCATATCGTCTCCTTGGTCGCGCACGCGCGGCACCGGGAAGCCCCCAAGCCCAATAGGCGGCTGGACGCTTACGCTAGTTGGATGCGTTCCAGGACATACAGGCAACCTTGTGCGTCCAATTTATTTTGTCGGAAACGAGATTGCTAGGGTCTTCTCGAGCGACGTTTGCTGGATCGAAAGGGGGCAAGTCGGCGACACACATCTTTTTGTTCATGTAAAACAAGCAATTTCCGGTCGCCCGAACGGAAGCAACGCTCGTCCGCAATCTTTCAACCTAACGTAATAGGGGGTGTTCAAATGGCAAGCTACGGATGTGCGAATAAACGGATGGTTTCGGTCCTGGCGATCGCCGCTCTGGGAGGGCTGCTCGCTTTCGCCGGGTGCAGCGGCGGCCCAAAATATCCGGACTCTGAAGCAGCGGTGAACAATGCGCTCGCGCAAGACAATTTAAGCGCAGTTCACGTTTCGCAAAATCGCAACACAGGCGTGATCACGCTGACCGGCACTCTCTCCTCCCAGCAGCAAAAGCTGCGGGCGGAGGATGACGCCCGGAGTTCCGCGCCGAAATACACCGTGGCCGATGAAACTGCCGTTGTGGCTCCTCCCACCGCTGTGGTGGCTGCGCAGTCCGATACCGACATTGCCATTCAGGACCGCTTCAACCGAGAGTTGAAAGAGCACCGCTATTTTGCGCATGACACCATCGCTGCAAAATCGACCAATGGCAAAGTGGTTCTGACCGGCACGGTCCGAACCGAGTTCGACAAGCGAGAAGCCGAGAAGTTGGCCAAGGCGATCCCAAACGTACACCAGGTGGAGAACGATCTCACAATTGCGCCTCGCGGGAAATAATTTCCGCGCACGTCGATCTCGATATACGCAGCCGCAGCCATGGACGCTCGAATCTTCCATGGGAGGAGCAACGCTAATCCTATTTCTGTCAACTAATTCCATTGAATGGCCCGAATCGTTCGGGTCAAGCTTCTCCCAGGCGTGGTTAAGCCTTGGAAGCGAAACACCGCCGGTTCGGAAGCCGCTTTCCCGCCGCCGGTGCAAGCATGGTGGGAGAAGCAGTCATCCCGAATTAAAGGATATTTAACAACAAATATAAGGAGCAACGGGAATGAAACAGGACAGGAAGGGAATTACCAGAGCATTCGCAATCGCGAGCCTGGCGGGTGGGTTGCTGTTGGGGGGCTGCCAAAGCAATCCAAAATATCCTGATTCGAAGGATGCGGTCAATAATGCGCTGACGCAGAACAATTTAGGCGCTATCCACGTTGCACAGGACCAGACCAAGGGCGTCATCACGCTGACAGGAACAGTGCCCTCGCAGGACCAGAAGTCCCAGGCGGAAAGTGTCGCCAAGCAGGCCGCGCCGAATTACACCATTGCCGACGAAATCGCCGTCGTTCCGCCACAGAACGCGAACGCAACGCAGGCGGCGAACTCGGATATCGACAGCGCGATTGAAGACAACTACAAGGCGGAGCTCAAGAAACACAGCTACTTCAAGCACGATGATATCTCGGTGAAATCGACCAACGGGTCAGTTATGCTGACTGGCACCGCGCGGACCGCATACGACAAGAAGGAAGCCGGCAAACTGGCCAAAGCCGTGCCCAATGTGAAGCAGGTGGTGAATGAAATTGAAGTGAAACGGGACGAGCATTCAACCGCGAAATAACGTGGCGAGAAGCTTACATGCTGGGGACTTGCAAAAAAGAGTCGGAGCGTCGACTCTTTTTTGTTTCTGAACCCCGGCGTTTTAGCCGCGTTGGCAATCTCAAGCGGGCTGCATGTTCTGCTTCCACGCGATTCCACCCAGCCGGTACAGAAATCCCCGTTCCAGCTCAAAGCGACAGCCTGTCTCCTGAAGCAGAGATCGCATTTCGTTATACGTATAGGCTTGGCGCACGGAAGTGGGTCCGTCATGCCGCGACAGCCTGCTGGGATCGACCAGGGTTTGCAGTTGCGACAGCAAATAATTCAATCGGCTTCTTTCAACGTCATTGATCAGGACTGCCAGGCGGGAGACGCGCAGGGCTTCGCGCAAAAAAGTGCGCGCCTCATCGACGCTCAAGTGGTGTAGGAACAAGCAGGAGGAAACAATATCGACGCTGTTGTCCGCCATTTCCAGGTTAAGGGCATCGCCAGTCAAAAGCTTCGGAGGACGCAGATCTTTGTCCCAGTTTTGCGGCTGCGGCAGATGCTTGGAGGAGCGATCCAGCAACGATATCTCCAGAGGGATGTTGCGCTTTTGCAACATCAGCGCGGCGGCCTGCAACACATCCCCGAAACCGGAAGCGACTTCCAGCACTTGCAGTTTTCCGCCGGCGACGCCGGAGCACACGCGCTGAAACAGTCGCTTGTGCATTCGGTTTCCGCCGTACAGTAAATTGACGCGTCCAATCGCCTTCAAGGCGCAGGCGGCTTCCGCGCACGACCACTGATCGCTGTCCAGAAGTTCTTGTCCTCGAATTCGTTCCATCTTTGGACCTGCTCCGGTGGCTCCTATTACGCTTTCGCCATCATCGCAGAGTTCGCTGTCCTGCGCGAATTTTCTGATATCGAACTCGGCACTGCGGGAAGGATTTGCCCCTTCCCCATAGAAAATTCTCCGTCCTTCCATAGAATAGTAAATATGAAATGGCGAAAGTGGTTTGGATCTGGTCTATCCGTTTTTTCCGTGCTCTTGCTGATCCCGTCGTTTGCCTCCGCCGCTACGGCCCCGTTCGATCTGCCTGGGCCCCGGCTGGAAATTAGAATTACTCGCGCCGGCAAGAGCCTTCCCATTTCCCAGGTGCCAAACCTGCAGCCAGGCGATCAGATGTGGCTGCACCCAGACCTGCCTGAAAATGAATCGATCCATTACCTGCTGATTCCGGTGTTTCTGCGGGGGTCGTTAAATCCGCCGCCGGAAAACTGGTTCACCAAGGTAGAAACCTGGCGGCCGCAGGTGCGGAAGAATGGAGTCAACATCCATGTACCGGAGGGTGCGCTCGAGGCGTTGGTGTTCTGGGCTCCCGAGACAG
>JBOGLY010000341.1:0-4378 GCA_050746425.1 Acidobacteriaceae bacterium | reverse complement strand
GAGTTGGTCAGGACGATGCCACCCTCGCCCGACGTAATCAGTTTGAATGCCTGAAAACTGAACGTGCCGGCGATTCCGAAATTTCCCACTGGAATACCGTTCCAGGCCGCCCCGTGGGCATGCGCGCAATCTTCAATCAACGCGATGCCGTGCTTTTGCGCGAGTGTCGTGAACGCGTCCATATCGGCGGGATGCCCTCCAAAGTGGACGACAATCATGGCCCGAGTGCGCGGAGTGATTGCAGCTTCAACGGAGGCGGGCGAAAGATTCAAGGTTACTGGATCGATGTCGGCAAACACGGGACATCCGTGGCAAAGCAGCACCGACGTTGCTGTCGATACGAAGGTGAATGGCGGGACGATCACTTCATCTCCGCACTGTATTCCCGCCGCCCGAAGCACTACCTCAAGAGCGACAGTTCCGTTTGCGCAGGAAACTGCGTGGCTTGCGCGGTGCATCGCGGCAAACGCCAGTTCGAACTCTTCGACCTGCTTGTTGTATCCACCCCAGGATCCGCTGCGCAGAATCCTCATGAGCGACTCTTCTTCGGCGCGCTCGAATACAGGCCATGCGGGAAATGGTTTTTGCCGGATGGGTGTCCCGCCGAATAGAGCTAATTCCATTGTGTCTCAGTCTCCTGTCTTCCGGCTTGCGGAAGATGTATAGCCCAACAGCGTTGAAATGTCCCGGCATGCGCCGATTAAGCTGGCCCCAATCTCCCGCTCCGGAATTCGATCCATACGCGAAGCGGGGCCGGAAATGCTCATTGCTGCTAACGCCTTTCCTGATGCGTCTAAAATTGCCGCGCCGAAGCACTTCGCGCCATCCGAATCCTCTCCGTTATCGATCGCATAGTTCCGCTTGCGCACGGTCGCAAGCTCTCTCATGAAAGAAGCGCGATCGCAAATTGTCCGTGTCGTCTGGCGCCGTAATGTCTTTCCCTTCAGAATTCTCTCGATCTCCGCCGGCGCCATGCGACAGAGCAGTGCTTTTCCCAGTGCGGTCGAATGTAATGGGCTGCGTATGCCCGCGTGAGCGGCGAGACGAAACGCGTGGGGGCTTTCCAAAACGCGAATATAAAGGGCCTCGTCTCCATTCAATACGCCCAGGTTGACGGTCTCCTGAAAGCGGCGCAATATTGCCGCCATGAAAGGAAGGGCGATGGCTGGAAGTTCGCTGGAGGCGCTGAATTGCGCTTCGCCGGCCAGGCGACCGAACCGCGGTGTAATGCTGTATTTTCCGTTCTCGTTCTTGGAAACGTACCCGGACTGTTCCAACGTGAAAAGAATTCTGTAGATGGAGCTTTTGACAATGGGAACGCGGCTTGCCAGCTCATTCAAGCTCACTTGGGACTTTCCCTCAAACGCTTCCAGAACGCGTAACGTTCGTGCGATCGCCTCGATGTGGTTGTTGGTCGGCATAAAATGACGCGGCTGCTGCTTAGTGTGCAAAGCAGAAAATTTTTTGTAAAGAGAATTTTCTATTTTTACTGAGGTAAATTCTATTGTGCAGAACCCACCATGAATCCGCCAATTTATTCTGTGGTGCAGAACTCGCATTCTTTTTATTCTTGACACCTCAAAAAACAAGGTGCTAGATAGCGGCCATAGGGAATAAAACGACTCGGTTCTATGTAGCAGAACGTCTTTGGGGAGGACTTCATGAACAGGGAAAATCGGTGCATCGCAGGATGTCTTTCGCTGTTGCTGGTTCTGTTGTTTTTACCATTGGCGCCCATATATGCGCAGGAGGCGCGGGGAACCATCTTCGGAAGGGTGGCCGATCCTTCCGGGGCCGCTATTCCCGGCGCGCAGGTGACGGTGCGCAACGTGGCTACAGGAATTGTCCAGACCTACCGGACCACCAGTACCGGCGACTATTCCGCTGTCAATGTGAATCCAGGCACCTATGAGGTCACGGCGTCAATGCCGGGATTCAAGACATCGAGCAGCAGCGGTTTGATCGTTCAGGTGGACCAGACACTCCGGCAGGATTTCAAGTTACAGGTCGGCTCAGTGTCGCAGACGGTTAATGTGACTGCGGAATCGCAAATGATCCAGGCGGGCGATGCGACCGTCGGCCAGGTCATCACCGAGCAGCAGATCGCAGCGCTTCCCCTCACCGGGCGCAACTTCACCAACCTCATTACGCTGGCTGCCGGCGTCAGCACCGCTGACGGAGGCATTCAGAACAGCGTTTTCGCGCCCCAGGGTCTCAATACCCAATTCACCTCGACCAGCATCAACGGAGCGCGACCCGCTTCCATCAGCTACATCGTCGACAGTTTCACGGATACAGACTTCTTCTTCGCCAAGCCGACGAATGTACCGTCCGCGGACGCGATCCAGGAGTTCAAGCTGCAAAATGGCCTGTACTCCGCGCAGTATGGATTCGGATCGGCGCAGGTCAACGTCGCCATTAAATCGGGCACAAACCAGATCCACGGCACCGGCTACGATTTCATCCAGAACTCCGCATTTGAACCGAAAAGCCCGCTCGCCGCGTTCACGGCTCAGATCCATAACCAACCCAAGCCAACCAAAGCGCCGCACCTGGTACAGAATGAATTTGGAGGCAATCTCGGCGGCCCCTTCCTTATCCCGAAACTCTACAACGGCAGAAACCGCAGTTTCTGGTTTTTCGATTACGATGGCGGGCGAAAGCGCACAACCAGCAGCCTGGCCACTCTCCAGGTACCCTCGCTCAAAGAGCGCACGGGCGATTTCTCCGACTGGCCGTATCCCATCTACGATCCGTCTACCACTGGGACTCTGCCTCCCACGGTGGCCGATCCTTCCGGTCGCGTGCCGTTTCCCAACAACCACATTCCTGCAATCGACCCGATCGCGAAAAACCTGCTCGCCTACTATCCCCTTCCGAACACAACCTGCTCGATGCCATGCACGAACCTGTCGGGGTTCCTACCCATCAATGTCGATACCGATGTCTATACGGGCCGCTTCGATCAACATCTCGGCGAAAGAAACCAGATGTGGGTGACCGTCAACCGTGGGGATATCACCCAGCCAACCCCTTCTTTCTTCCCGGCAAGCAGCACGGAAGTGACCAGCGACGCGAGCCTTGTCGGCGGCCACTATTTGCGCACGTTCACTAACAATCTGGTTGGCGACTTTCGCGTGGGCTATTCGAGCCTGAAATTCCACAATGGCGCAAGCAGCTCCTTCGGCCCGGATTTATCGCAACTCCTCGGGCTTAAGAACACGGTCAATATTCCAGCCTACTATGGCATTCCTGTCGTCACCCTTGGCAGTCAATACAATCTGGCTGGGACGTCAAACAACGGGTATACGCAGACGGACAATATCTATGAATACGGCGCCAATATCACTTATATCCGGGGCCCGCATACATTGAATATGGGCGTCGACTGGCGCACGCTTGCGATCCGGGATCAGGACGGATTCGGGGTCAATGGCGGGTTGAACTTTACCGGCGCCTATACCGCTTCCGACCCAGTTGCCGGCTCCAGTGGGGTGCCTGGCCCGACGGCTGGCAATGCCTTTGCCGATCTGTTGCTAGGCGATCCGCTCGCCGTCAGCGCGCCTGCGCCTCTCGGATCGGACGATTTCGATCTTCGCGCCAATGAATATGCCTTCTATGTTCAGGACGACTACCACGCATCTTCGCGACTCACGGTCAATCTGGGTCTGCGCTACGAGCAGCCGGCACATTTCCATTCCGTCAACGACAGCGGCTCCATCCTCAACCTCGATACGCCCGGTGGAGGCGTGAAGTACGCCAGCCAGAGTTTCGTCAACAGCGTCAACGCGCCCGCGAATATCGCGAACACCTATTTCCAATGCTGTGCCCCCAACACGCTCACGGCCAATCGAGGGATCAAGTTCCTGCCACGTATCGGTTTTGCATTGTCGCTGTTTGACTCCAACCGTGCCGTCCTTCGCGGCGGTTACGGAATATACAGCGACATCTATATGCGTTTCTATGATGGAACGGACTATGACAACAACAACCTTCAGTTGCTCACCGCGAATCCAAATTATCCGGTAGCCTCCGGGGCGGAGAAGACGTCTCCACTTGCGCTGAACACCCTTTGGTTGCCTCCGGTGCCGCTCAATCCAGCAGCCGGCACTTTCCCCCTGCCATGGCAATATGCAATCGCCACACCGTGGCCATTAAACAAGCATCCCTATACCCAGCAGTGGGGCCTGGATATCCAATATGCTCTCACTCCCAATACGCTGATCGATGTGGGCTATGTGGGTTCCCGTTAGCTGCACCAACCCACACAGTTCTTCTTCAACCAGTCGCCGCGCCCGACTACAGCGGACATTCTGGCGGATGGCACTGTCTGCAACAGGTTCACGGATGCTTCCCAGGCCCCCGCGGAATGTCTTGC
>JBOGLY010000340.1:0-4399 GCA_050746425.1 Acidobacteriaceae bacterium | reverse complement strand
AGATTAAAGAGTCGTTCCGGGCTGGTATCTCTGGCAAATTTTTCAGCTCAAGCGGGACAAACCTATTACTTTCGCGTCCGCATTACAGAGCAAGCCAAAAGCGCCTCCGAACGCAACAGTCTGACCGACACCTGGTACACGCTCGATCTTGAGGGCGTCAATTGCGACGAAGGCAAATTGTTGCTGGCCCAACGCTTTCAAGGAACCTCGACTGTGGAGAAATAATTTGACTCCAAGCCGGGAATAGTTTTGCGATTGTCGCTTTCGTGCGGGAAATCGCTTTCAGCGGTTCTGGATGGGCACGTATTTATTCGGGTAGGCGGGGCCGGTGTATTCGGCGCGCGGGCGGATAAGACGATTGTCCTGAAACTGCTCGATTACGTGCGCCGACCAGCCGGCGACGCGGCTGACGGCGAAAATCGGCGTGAACAGATCGAGGTCTATCCCCAGCGTGGTGTAGGTTGAAGCCGAATAGAAATCCACGTTGGCATTCAGCTTCTTATTCTGGTTCACGAACAGTTCGATCTTGCGCGACATGTCAAACCATTTTGGATTGCCGTCCGCGCGTCCCAGGTCCTGCGACATTTGGCGAAGATGCGTCGCGCGAGGATCCTCGGTGTGATAGACGCGATGCCCAAACCCAGGCACTTTCTTTTTGTTGGCCAGCATCCGCCCGACGTATTCCACCGGGTCGGCGCCTTCTTTGTCGATAGCAAACAGAATGCGCATCACGGCTTCGTTTGCTCCGCCGTGCAGTGGTCCCTTCAAAGCGCCGATTGCCCCAGTGATGGCCGAATGCATGTCCGACAGCGTGGCGGCGATGACGCGGGCGGCGAATGTAGACGCGTTCAATTCGTGGTCGGCGTGCAAAATCAATGCCACGTCCAGCGCGCGCTCGGCAGTCGCCGAAGGCTTCTGGTCCTTCAACATCCATAGAAAATTGGCGGCATGGCTAAGCGAAGGGTCTGGCGAGATAATCGATTTCCCTTTGCGGATACGATCGAATGCAGCGACGATCATTGGAATTTGCGAGGTCAGGCGGAAGGCCTTGCGGGCATTGGCTTCGGAGGAATTGGCTTGCTGGTCAGGATCGTACATACTGAGCGCGGAAACCGCGGTACGCAGGACGGCCATCGGCGAAGCGTCCTTTGGCAACTCCTCAATCAACCGAACAACTTCCGGCGGCAAAAAGCGGCTGGCAGTCAGATGGCGATTGAACTCGGCGAGTTCCGCACTCGACGGAAGGCGGCCGAACCACAGTAAATAGGCGGTTTCCGGAAAGGTCGACTTCTCCGCCAGTTCATGAATATCGATGCCGCGGTAGGCCAGGATGCCGGCGTCTCCGTCAATGAAACAAATTCCAGAGTCGGAAGCAACGATGTCTTCCAGCCCGCGTGCCGCGGCAATCATAGTCATGTTCGTGTTCTCCAGACAAGTTGTTCAGGCGCAGGACCAGAGCGCGAAACCGCACTACACCACTATTTCGATACTACAATGCTGACGGGATGTTCGTCATGCCGGACGCGCCTGGCACGCCCGCTCCGCGTTTCGCATCCTATGACCATTGCTTCGCAACGCCGCGGTCAATCCCCCAATCGCAATTTGTGCGGGCCAGGTTTTTGTGACAGCCTAGCTATGTGCGATTCGACCGTTTGGAAAGTGTTCTGAATCACGCATCCTGCTGAAGACGCGCTGCCGCGGTTGCAAGGAGTTTTTCGAAATGCCCGAGGATGATTTCTACGAAGAACAGAGACACTCACCTTCCTTGCTGATTTTGATTGCGGGACTGGCTTTTCTACTGGCAATTGGCGCGCTGGCATGGGGCTATTTTCTGCAGAATCGACTGTCTGCAACGGAAATGAAATTGAGCCACAACCAGGAACGGATCGCGCATTTGTCCGAACAGGACGGAGAAATATGGCGTCAGATGAACGCGACCAATCAGGAATTTGGATCAAAACTTGGCATCACGCAGCGCGAGATCGACCAACGGGCCCAAGACATACTGCGTCAACAGCAGATCTCCGATGAACGGATTGCCAGCCAGGAAGCCGTCGCCAGCAAAAGGATGACCGCCGCGCTTTCCAGCGTTCGCACAGACGTTGGAGGCGTTAAGAAAGATGTCGTCAACACAAAGCATGATGTCGCGCACACCCAGCAGGAACTGGCGAGCGCCGAGCAGCAACTTCATGCCGTGGTCGGCGATCTGGGAGTCGAGAGCGGTCTGATCGCGACAAATTCCCAGCAATTGAATTACCTGAAGCACATGGGAGACCGCAGTTACATTGAGTTCACGCTGCGCAAAGGTCAGCGGCCAACTTCCGTTTCGATTGTGAAACTACAGTTGCGAAAGGCGGACACCAAACATTCGCGATATACGCTGACAATTTTTTCCAACGACAATCACATTGAAAAGAAGAATCGGGATATTGACGAGCCGGTGCAGTTTTACACAGGCAACCCGCCAATGCTGTTCGAGGTCGTCGTCAACAGAATCGCCAGGAATCAAGTTTCCGGTTACTTGTCAGCGCCCAAAAATACGCCGAAGACTTTCGCGCCGTAAATCCCTTTGACAATTGTGCGTGGGTTCATTGCAGCGGCAGAACGAGCGAGTGCCCGCGCTGAAAGCTGACAACGACTTGCGCGTTTTTGTGCTGGTCCCATTGTTTTTTCGGCCAGGGATAGGCGAACACCATCAAACCTTGCGCCGAAGCTCCGGGCGCAATTACGGTGTGGCGGGTCAAAGGCGTCGAGTTCATGGAATTCAATTCCGGAAAGCGCTGCATGACCCGATCGATATCTTCCGGCAATGCCGCCGAACTACGATCGCCCGTGGATTGGCCCGGAAGTGTTACTTCGGCCACCAGATCGAAAATCGTGAGCGGTTGTTTGGTGATATTGGTCACCCGCGCCTGCACCAGAAGGATAGTCTCATCCTGTTCGGGCGTTGAGCCTGGCATGCCGGGCCCTTCCGGAGATTGGCCTGAGTCCACCTGTACCGGAAAAACAACTTGGCGCAGCACTGCACCCGAGGCGCTGGGTTTGTCTCGACCGAAATGGGCAAAAAGCGCCCATGCAATTGCGAGGCCGACGATGACGACAATCGCCGGAACCAGCAACGGCCGCCAGGGATCGGCGGGCTCCATCTCATCCATTTCCAGCCCGCCCACATTCAGGGAGGTTGAATCCAGTTTGGGCGAATCGGTTGTATTCATGTTGCAAGCAGTTTACTCGCATTCGGTCGAGATTAGGAGACAAAGTTTCGCTGAATTCGGGGTCGAAATTCTTTCAGCACTCCCTCGACAGGCCTGGTATTCAGGACATCTTCCGCCCGCAACCCGGCGCGGCGCAGTTGCCGGATGCCGTAGCGCATTTTTTCCAGGTGCGAAGTGTGATGGGCGTCGGTGTTCACAACAATTTTGCAACCCAGCTCCCTGGCGCGACGCAGGTTGCTGTCGTTCAGGTCGAGCCGGTCGGGGTAGGCATTGTGTTCGACGGCCACGCCCAACTCGGCACAGCGGCGCAAGACAGAATCAAGATCGAAAGCGTATGGCTCCCGGCGCAGCAATAAGCGTCCGGTTGGATGCCCGAGAATGCGGACGCAAGGATTCTCGACGGCGCGCAGAATGCGTTCTGTCATTTGTTCCGATGGCTGATTAAAGTGCGAATGCACGCTGGCAATCACGACTTCCATTTCCGACAGCACTTCATCGGAAAGATCGAGAGCTCCATTGGCCAGAATATCGACTTCGATGCCGGGAAAAATTCGTATGCGTCCTTCCATTTCGCGATCGACCGCGCGGATGCGTTCAATATGCTGAAGCGCGCGGGCATCGTCAAGGCCATTCGTCATCGCAAGATTTTTCGAGTGGTCTGTGATCGCGATGTAGGCATAGCCGCGGGCGAGCGCCGCGTCCGCCATTTCGCGGATGGTGTTTTTCCCGTCGGTTTCCTGCGTGTGCATGTGGAGGTCGCCGCGAATGTCGGATTGCTCAATCAGCACCGGCAGACGATGTTCGGCTGCGGCGGCGATTTCTCCTAGATCTTCGCGTAGTTCCGGTGGAATCCAATTCAGACCGAGGGCGGAGTAGATTTCTTCTTCTGTGCTGCTGGGTAAAGCGCTGCCGTCATCCAATCTCGCCAAGGCATACTCGTTCAGCGTGTACCCCATTTTCAATGCGCGTTGGCGAAGCGCCACGTTGTGCATCTTGGAGCCGGTAAAGTATTGCAGCGCAGCCCCGTAGCTTTTTTTCGGCAGCAAGCGTACATCCACCTGCAGGCCCTGGCGCAGGCGAAAACTTACTTTGTTCTTCCCTTTGCCAAGCACGTCGGCTATGGGAGGATACGCCGAGACATGTTCCACAACGCCGGCTACCTGGTCTTCCTCGCACGCTGGCCC
>JBOGLY010000339.1:0-4411 GCA_050746425.1 Acidobacteriaceae bacterium | reverse complement strand
CCGGTAATCATCCACTGCGGCTCGCCATGCGGCCCTTTGGTCCAGGGCTCGCAGGTATACTTCGTGCTCTCAAGAAATAGGTGGCCGCAATAGGTCTGTTTACCCCATTGATCGAACGGGACGGTTGGCCCGGCGAAGCCATCGATATGGTCCTGGCGAATGAAATCCGCGATGCCGTTGTGCGCCAGCTCGGTTTGAAATTGCCGGTCGGCCATCAATCCGTCGAGCGGCACCACGGCAAGTTTTGTAAAGTACGCCATTCCGCCCGGCTGGTCGTATGCCAGCAGGCGATCGAGATGGTCGGCGCTGAGCGCGTTGCGCATCGCCGGAATTGTTGTCTCTTCGGCGACCTGCTGGCGGCTGTGCTTCCATCCCATCCTGTACCAGAGCAAAGCGGAGAGTACTACTGCAACAACGATTCCGAGAGGACGAAGCGACGCGGAGATTGAGCGAGTAGGAAAATGCGCGACTGATGGATTCGCGCGAAACAGGCAAGCAGCGGCTCGCGATGCCGTCAAGGCAGCGAGCAATGCCCAACTGACGTAGTACCAGGTCCAGCGCGTTTCACCGGTCATGCGCAGCGTTATGTAGGCAGCGTGCATCAGGATACCGACAAAAAATGGCAGCTCCGCGAACCAGAACCAGCGGTCTCGCTGCCTGCGCCACAGAATCAGCAGGGAAATCGCGCAGATCGCCAGGGAGATCAGTGCGGTGTGGGGCAGGTTGCGGCCCAGCAAATGATCATGGCTGTTGGTGGACTTCAACAGGCCGCTGATCGGCATCAGGATATGAAACCAGAACAGGTTGCTGGCCAGGTATGCGCCCCACAAAACGGCGTACACGGGAATCAATGCCAGATGAATGCGCAGCGCATGCGAGTCCGCGCCAGTTTTTCGCTGCCGCAAGCACCACAAGAGCAACGCAATCCAAAGGCAGGCAATGACGAAGATCGAATCCAGGCGACTTAGGACAGCGAAGGCGGCCAGGAGATTGAAGACGAGCCCGCGTCGCCAGCCGGGATGCTTGAGAAAGCTGTAGAGCGCGAGCAGGGTTCCAGCCAGCATGGCAGCGCTCAAAGAAGATTCAGTGCCAAGCTGCAGGCCGAAGAGGAAAGGAACCAGAATTGTCCAGGCCACCCAGGCCGGCGCGCGTAGATTGCGCAGCAATTTTGCCGCCGCCAACAGCACAAGAATGTTCAGCAGCACGATCAAGGCCGCAATCAGGTGAAACCCAATGATGCGGTTCGGAAATACTCGATAGACGGCGGCGCAGAGCAACATCCAGATGGGGTGGTAGCCGTTGGTTGGCATCAGCCGGTTGAAGGTGCTGCCATGACCCAGCGCAAAATTGCGGCCCACCTGCAGGTAGAAAAAGCTGTCGTCGGCGAAAAAAGGGCTGGGCTGACGAATGAGCAGGACGGCATAGGCCGCAGTCAGCACGGCGAAGAATGCCCGCAACCATAGTGGAGTCCACGCGACTTGCGGCGCGTCGATTCCACTTTCTTCGATCTTTTCCATGTAAGATTCCACGATAAGGGCCAGTATATGGCACGGTTCCGGCTGGATCGGAGGGCATCGATCGCAGTGAATCCGACGTGAAACCGACGGTTGTACCAACCCGCGCGATCAACGGCTCATCCAATGCACCTGTGCAGTCTGAAACCTAAGGGAAGGCAGGACTATGAAGAAGGCAAAAACCACACTCACCATGCTCGCGAGCGCCGTGCTGATGGCAGGGATCGCCGTTGCGCCGATAGCGGTGCCGCAGGCACACGCTCAAATTAACATCCACCTGGGATGGCAACAGCCACCGCCAGATTACAACGGTGTACGACGCCAGGGATTCCATGACGGAATCGATGCCGCGCGGCGCGATATTGGCCGCGGAATGGCACCCAATCCGAACCGGCACGAGCGCTTCCGGCACCCGCCCGTTCGACGTGGCCAGCGCGACGATTACCGTCGTGGCTTCAGCCGCGGCTATCAGGCCGCCTACGATCACCGCGGTCGCTGAGACGGCAAACACCACGTCTGGCGGTAGAGTCTGCTTCGCGGAAACCGACTCAACTCGCACTTTAAGTGCTCCCACGTCTCGCTCCTGCGAGCGAGACGTGCGTCGCACTGAGGAAATCACGGCCCCTCCAGCTATCAGTTTCCTTCAATTTTGATTCTCCTGAAGCACGTCAAGGCAAGGCACCGTTTTGGTGGACCGCTCCCGCGGACATTATGGCGATACTCGGCTATCGGATCGATCGGGATCAGGTCTGGGAAGAATGCTTGAATAGCCAAAAAGCCCTTGACTTTGTCGTCCAACGAGACTAGAACGGTTGATATTCAAACGATTCTATGTTCAGAATCGCGAGAATCCCCCCACCGCAACTTAAGCCCTGGACACGTGCTTGGAAAGTGTGTTCCATGAAATACACGATACGTACGATCAATCTCTTCCAGTGCGTTGTTCTCCTCCTGTTCCTCTTTTCGGGCGTTGCAGGCTTCGGACAGGCGGGCAGAGGCACGATCACGGGCTCGGTCACCGATCAGACGGGCGCAATCGTCCCAGGAGCCAAAGTCACCCTACTCAACAACGCCAACGGAATTGCCCTTCATGCCACCACCAACTCCTCCGGCGACTACGCCTTCATCTCGCTTAATCCCGGCGTCTACACCATCACCGCAGCTGATAAAGGCTTTGTCACCGTCGTTCACAACAATGTGCCCGTAACGGTGGACCAGGCCACCAAGGTCGACCTGACGTTGCACGTCGGCAGCGTCAGCGAAGTGGTAACGGTCGCGGCCTCGACCGGTCTCGCTGACTCGACCAACTCCACGGTGGGCCAGTTGATTTCCGCGGCAACCATCGACCGGGTCCCCCTGCTCACGCGTGACGTCTACGATCTGGTGCAGTTGAGTCCCGGCGTCACTCCTGCCAACGGCGCCGCCAACTCGTCGAGTTCCCAATATATTTCCAGCATCACCAGCGGACGCCCCGGGATCAGTGTCTCTTCCTACACCATCAACGGCGCGATTCAAGGATCCGTGTACTATATGGTCGACGGCAGCCCGATTGGAGTCGCGGAAAATAACGCCGCTGCCATTCTTCCCGCCATGTCAATACCGGAAGACGCGGTCCAGGAGACACGCGTGGAAACCCAGAACACACCGGCGTCTTATCAAAGTGGAGCGGCAGGTGTCATCAGCCTGGCCACCAAGTCCGGAGGAAATCATTTCCACGGAGATGTCTTCGGAGTGTTCCGTCCCGACGCCCTCGCCTCGAACGAATACTTTAACAAGCAGAGCGAGATTTCCAGCGGATTGGCAAATACGCCACCGTCGTTCCACCGTTACCAGGAAGGTGGCTCCATAGGCGGTCCCATTCTGCATAGCAAGCTCTTTTTCTTCGCGGATTATGAAGCCACCCAGCAGGCGCTCTTCGATGGATCGAACACTTTCACGGTCCCAACTTCAGCCGAGCGCACGGGGGATTTCTCCGCCGATGATTTTACGATCTATAACCCCATGGTTCCGGACAACCCTGACGGGACACGTCAACCCTTCCTTAACAACATTATTGCCAACCCCAATCCCATCGCCGTCAAGTTCCTAGCAGAGATGCCCAAGTGCAACGAGCCCGACCCTTCCACCTGCGACCAGGCAACCAGCGGCGCGGTCAACAACCTTTACGTGCCTGGAGTCGATCCCTCAACGGCGCAAAAATTCGACGTCCGCCTGGACCTCGACAAGAGCGAAAAACAGCACATCTTTGGACGGTTCTCCTTCGACCGCCTCAGCAGTTCACTGGTAAACGCCTTCAACAACGCGTGGGACCCGTTCTACGCCCAGAACATCACCAATGCCCGCAACATCCTGCTGGCCGACGACTACACGTTTAACTCAAATACCGTCTTGCAATTGCGCTACTCCTTCACGCGCCATTATGAAGATCAGGGCGGCGATCCACAGCAGAGCAACTATGACAACCTCACAACTCTCGGATTCCCAGCCTCGCTCGCCGCGCAAGAGAACTATGAGACGCTCCCATACATAATCTTCAATGATGTAGGGGGCGGCGTGGGCGGTACCGCGAATTACAACACCTTCATATACGCCAGCGAAAACAACGACATTAGCGCCAGCGTGACCAGGATGCAGGGCAAGCACCAGATCAGCGCCGGCTTCGAGTACATGCGACGCTTTCTGAACGTGGGCCAACCTCCTGCGCCTTCCGGAGCCTACTACTTTGACAACAGCGCTACCGACCAATCTGTGGCTACGGGTCTTGGCGGCAGCGACTTTGCCTCTTTCCTTATCGGCATGGGTACCCCGCCGGGAAGCGAAAGCGTGAACTTCACTAAAGATTTGTTCGTCGCGGAGTCAAGCCCCTATTACGGCGCCTTTGTGCAGGACACTTATAC
>JBOGLY010000338.1:0-4414 GCA_050746425.1 Acidobacteriaceae bacterium | reverse complement strand
CCCCACAAACCGATGATACGCCAATTGCGCGGTGGAAAAAATAAAAAATTGAAACGCCATCGTTGGAAATAAAGATTCAGCCTCTCAATGCTTTCCGCTGATGCCGGCTTCGGATCCGCGGTCCGTCAGTCCATGCCGTCAAAACGTAGATGAATGCGGTCGGTGGGGCCGGCGACGGCGTGTATCCCGGCCAATGTAGGCACGAGCCAATCCGCACCCGTCAAAGTTTCTGCGGAATACGTTGTCAGCACAGCCAAAACCTTGCAGCCAGCACCTTTACCGGACTTGACCCCGGCGGGAGCATCTTCCACAACCAGACATTCGGGGGCAGCGACACCGAGCAGTTCCGCTCCACGCAGGTAAGGCTCCGGGTGAGGTTTGCCGTGGCTCACGGTTTCCGCCGTAACAAAATGCCTGGGGATAATGATTCCGGCATGCGCCATGCGGCTACGCGCCAGGCGTTCAGTGGCGGACGTGACCACGGCCCAGGACCCTTCAGGCAACGCTGCCAGCAATTCCGGCACGCCTGGTAAAACAATGAGACCCTCGTTATCTTCGACTTCAAGGTCTTCAATGTAACGAAGCTCAGTGGCATCGTCCAAGTCTGGCCGGAGAGTGCGCACCGTTTCGATGGCCCGCCTACCGTGCGCCAAATGAACGGCGTGTTCAGGATCAAGACCCCGGGTGGCGGCATAGCGCTGCCAACTGCGTTCAACCGAACCAATCGAACTCATCAGGACCCCGTCCATATCAAAAAGGAGACCGCGAACGTCCAGTTTCACCTTCACAACGAACCGCCCGATTGCAGTGCAAAGTCTCGACCCGCATTCAACAGACGCCGCACGGAAGAGACGGAACACGATTCTGCATAAATGCGCAAGAGAGGCTCAGTCCCTGACGCTCGCAGCAGAAGCCAACTCTCTGCGGCCATTGGATTTGCCGCAGCCTCTGGGTTGCACAGAAAAAACTTCATGCCGTCCAAGGTTTCCACTCGCTCGACATCCATCCCGGCAAACGATTTAACCCCTGCACGCGCCCGTGCGATTGCGGCGTTCTTGGTTTCGTCGTCAATGTGCAGATCGATGCGGCCATAGTAATGTTCGCCGTATTCCTGCTGCAGACTAGCGACCAGACTGCCCAGAGATCTACCCTCCTCCGCCATCACATTTGCGAGCAGCAATGCATTTAACAGGCCGTCGCGCTCCGGCAGATGGCGTTGAATTCCAATTCCTCCCGATTCCTCGCCGCCAATCAAAATCTCCCGCGCCAGCATCAGATCGCAGATATGTTTGAAGCCGATGCCAACCTCGTGCAATTTTCTTCCGTGCCTGGCGCAGATGCGGTCGAGCATGCGCGTGGTGTTGAATGTACGCACGACCTCGCCAGGCCACTGCTTGCGTTCAATCAGCCACCGGAGCAGAATGGCGAATATCTTATGTGCGTCCACGACGTTGCCATCTTCATCCACCGCGCTAATGCGGTCGGCATCCCCGTCCGTCGCGAACCCGGCCTGGCATTGCTGCTCGACAACCGCTTGCTGCAGCCCGCGGAGATGTGGCTCAATCGGCTCCGGATTGATTCCTGGAAAAAGAGGATCGTGTTGCCTATGAATCTCGACGCAGGGGATCTTAACACCGTTGAAAATTCCCGCGAGAATGCCCCCGCCCGCGCCGTACATGGAATCGACGGCAAATTTATGACCACTCGCCGCAATTTTTTCCAAGTCGACGAATTTCGCAATGGCCTCAATGTAACCAGGAAGAAAATCGACGCGTTCGATCTCGGCCGGCATCGCAGCGCGCTTTAGCGGATTGCCAAGACGTGCTTCGATCGCAGCGATCATGGAAGGTTTGCCAGAACCGCCGTAGCTGGCTTTGAACTTAACGCCGTTCCACTGATATGGATTGTGACTGGAAGTAATCATAATGCCGCCGGCAGCGCCGCTTTCGCGCACCGCGAAGGACAGCGCGGGCGTTGGAGTGATTTTGCCGGCCAGCCGAACCGAAATGCCGGCAGAAGCGACCACTTCCGCCGCCGCCTGGGCGAACCGCTGCGAACCAAATCGACTATCGTAAGCGATGCAGATTCCTCGCGCTGGATCTTCTTCCGTGAGGATGTAATTCGCAATGGCACTGACCGCGACGCGAACGTTGGCAAAGGTGAAATCCTCCGCAATGACTCCGCGCCAGCCATCGGTGCCAAACTTCACAGGGAATTTTCGCGGAGCTTCAGTGTCGTTCACAGTTTCCATTCGAGAGAAGGATCAGATGAGTTTGTCTTGTTGTTCCCGCTGCAATTGCTTGACCAGCTTACCAACGTCCTGGCAACCGGCACGGGTAGCGATCAGCAGAACATCGCCGGCGTCGACGACCACCAGGTTATCCACACCCACCAGCGCGACATGTCTTTTCGGCGCGTAAACATAGTTGCCGTTAGCTTCCAGAACACTTGCGGCGATCGTTTCCATCACATTTTCGCCGTCTCTGACGTTCTCGGTTCGGGAAAGTTTATGCTCGTACAACGCGGCCCAGGAGCCAAGATCGCTCCACCCAAAATCTGCGGGCAAGCAATAGAGGTTGGAACGATGCTCCCCTTTTGCCGAGCGAGGTTCGATGATCGCGTAGTCAATGCTAATGTTTTCGCACCGCGGATACATCTCTGCAAACTTCGAAGCAAATTCCGCTGTGCCAAACGCCTTCGCAATCTCTTCCAGATAAGGAGCGGTCTCGGGCAGATGCTCCCGCACCGCATTCGCAAGCGTACGCGCCGTGGCCAGGAACATTCCACTGTTCCAGAAATAGTTCCCAGCGGCCAGAAACTCTTTGGCGCGATCGGCATTGGGCTTCTCAGTGAACCGCCGAACGCGCGATGCGGATGCACCCAGTTTTTCGCCGGTCTCGATGTAGCCATAGCCCGTTTCCGGATGGCTCGGCTTTACTCCCAACACGATGATGTTGTCTCCCGCCGCTGCCAATTCGCAGCCTGCGCGCAGGATCCGCAAAAACCCTTCCCCGTTCTCGATTGTGTGGTCCGCGGGAAACAATCCGAGCACCGCATCCGGCGCCTGCATTTCCAGCAGGAATGCCGCCAGCCCCGCTGCCGGAGCGGTGTTCCTGGCCACAGGCTCCGCCAATATCTGGACACCAGGGATTGTGGGAAGTTGCGCGGCGACTATGGGCATTAGCCATTCATTTGTCAGCACCCAGATGTGATCGCTGATTGCCAATGGATGCAATCGGTCGACTGTCTCCTGCAACATGCTGCGTTCGCCGTTCAGCGACAGCACCTGCTTGGGATGGCTGCGCCTGCTCCGCGGCCAAAAGCGGGTGCCGCTGCCGCCGGCAAGAATGAAGGGTCGAAAGTCTATGTTCGTACTCAAGTTAGATTTCATCGTAAATGAAAGAAATGCTGGTAGCGTCGGGACGAAATTCGTGCGAATGACAATTCAACTGTAGATGGAATGGATGAGCCTGGAGTTGCCAACCCTTTGCTCAACTTTGCTCAAATAGTTCTGGAATGGCGCGCAGAATTTCCATCGGCTCCGACGATATCAGGCTCCACTCCACAACGCAGGCAGGCACCACCGCAAGTTCTCCTCGCCGGAGCGGAATCGGGGTCCCCGCGTTCGACTGAATCTCACCCGCTCCTTCGGCAACAAAGATCAACTGCACCGCGCCGGATTGTCTTTCGGCAGGCAGGTGAAATTTCTTCGTCACTTTGGCTTCTTTGATTCGCGTGCGATCGACCCGGAAGTATTTCGACCGCACTAGGACCTCGCGACCGCCCAGAGCAGCTTCGGGGCCGTTGTCAGAGTCTATCGCAGGGCGCACTGGACCCGCTTCAGTATGCAAACGGATCGCCCTGAGACCGTCCTTCAGATGCAATTCGCGGGGGCGACCGTAATCGTATAGCCGATAAGTCATGTCGGAGTTTTGTTGCGTTTCCAGCATGACCACGCCGGGAAAAATGGCATGGATAGTTCCAGCATCGACGAAAATCATGTCGTCTTTTTTTACCGGAACCAGTCGCAGCAAGTCCTCAAGTGTATGGTCCTCGATGGCCCGTTCGACATCCGCCAACCTTGTATTCGGTTTCAAGCCCAGCGCAACCGCCGCTCCCGGCTCCGCCTCCAGAACATACCAGCATTCTGTTTTTCCGTGGGGCTCGCCATGCTCACGCGCCATCGCATCCCCGGGATGCACCTGCACGCTCAGCTTTTCCCGGGGGAAAAGGACCTTCATCAGCAGCGGAAATCGTTCCTGGTGCTCGCTGCCGGCCCCAAGCAAATCCTCGCGGAACTCGTGGAAGACGTTGTCGAGAGTCTTTCCCGCCAAAGGGCCGGTATCGACGACGCAGTCGCTCCCGCTGAGCCACACTTCTCCGATTGGCTGATCTTCGACCGCGTGCTCGTACC
>JBOGLY010000337.1:0-4417 GCA_050746425.1 Acidobacteriaceae bacterium | reverse complement strand
GATCCGGTCAGCGGCGCGCTTTGGCGGGCACGGCGCCATTGCGGTTAGAGAACACTGCTGCGGACGCGAACCGGACCATCTAGATGTCAGGAATCGACTCTTGAGTGTCAGCCAGAAAACACTTGTCCGTTGAGAATTGTGGCGCGAACTTCGCCATCGCGCGAAAGCACGGCAATGTCGGCCCGTCGGCCTGGCGCAAGCTCGCCGTAGCTGTCAGCAAAGCCAGTCATGTGGGCGGGATTCGCGGAGGCATAGCGCGCGGCGAGGCCGTATGAGCTTCCCGTAAATTTTACGAAATTGCGAACTGCGCGATCCATCGTCAACACGCTGCCCGCCAGATGTCCTTCGAACATGCATCTTCCGTTGGCTACCGTTACGTCCATCGTTCCCAGCTTGTATACGCCATCGGGCATTCCCGTCGCGGAAATCGCGTCGGTCACAAGCATGCCTTTGTCCGCCGGTTTTGCCCTCTGAAACAGCCGCACCAGCAGAGGATCGACGTGAATGCCGTCGCAGATCAACTCCGCATATACATCAGGTTTATCGAGCACAACGCCCAGCAAACCAGGCTCTCGATGGTCGAGCGGGCGCATCGCATTGAAGGTGTGCGTCGCGCTGATGGCTCCGGCGGCGATGCCCGCCTCCGCCTCTGGTGTGGTGGCGTTGCTGTGCCCAAGGCTGACGCGGATACCAAGCCCGACCGCTTCTCGAATAAACTCGATCGCTCCAGGCAATTCAGGCGCGACGGTCATCAGTACGATGTGGCCGCGAGCGGCTTCCACGAATCTTCGCAGCAAGTCCATCGATGGTTCCCGCAAATACTCCGCCGGTTGAACGCCGCGTTTGGCGTGGGAGACGAAGGGGCCTTCAAGATGGATGCCGAGTGGTCTCGCACCGCGCGAGTTGACAGTATCGCTCGATTCATTCCGCGCGCGCTCGATTTGACTTGCCATGCCATCCAGAGCGCGCAGCGTCATGTCAACCGGCGCAGTGACCGTGGTCGGCAGGTAAGCGGCGACGCCGCGGCTTGAAAGAAATTTCCCAATGGCATCGAACGCCTCTTCGGAGCCATCCATGACATTGTGGCCGACCGCGCCGTGGATGTGAACATCGAAATAACCTGGCGCCAGCGTGGCATCTGGGAAGTCGAGGTGTTGCGCTCCCTCCGGCGCAGAAAGCGCGCCGCGGGACTCTATGCTGGCAATGGAGCCGCTTTCAATGGTCACCTGAGGCTGATCGATTTCTGTCAGCGGAGTCAATAACTTGGCTGCCGTTACTACCGTGGTCACGTGGGCCACCCTTCTTGAAGTTCGCGATGGACTTTGCGGCGATCCCAGGTTCGGTTCGAGGTTCGATTCGAGATTCGCCACTCGACATAATTAAAGATATCAAGGCCCCTCGCGCCTGCAGCCTGAAATCCTATCGCCCGAACTGTTGTAGCATCAAAGCAAATTCGATTGAGAATGTACAAGACAGCTTAAGCACACCGTTGGAGTCCGCAGGAATGAACGCAGAGAGTCGAGCACAATCGACTGCCGAAATCTCGTCGATCTCAGCGGAACCGTGCGTTGCCGCGGATGGCGCGCCTGCTGCCTCCGGCAATGTAGAACGCGGCGACGGCAATTCCAGGACAATCGCCGCCGTCTCCAATCTTCCCCTTTGCGTGGATCTGGATGGAACGTTGGTCAAGTCCAACACACTGGCCGACTCACTCTGTGTGCTGGCGCGAACCCGCCCCGCGTCGTTGCTGCGGCTCCCCGCTTGGCTTGCCGCCGGCAACGCGCGTATGAAGTATGAAGTGGCCGCGCGAGCTCCGCTCGACGCCGCACATCTTCCATATAACGAGGCATTGATTCTCTATTTACGAGAGCAGGCCACATCCGGGCGGCGGCTTTATCTCTCGACCGGTGCGGACCGGCAGTTGGCCGACCGAGTGGCCGCGCATTTTGGACTGTTCGACGAGGTATTTTCCAGCGACGGCGCGACCAATCTTACAGGCGCCAGCAAACTTCGCCGGCTTGCATCGCGTTTCGGCGATGACGGCTTCGCCTACATCGGCAACAGCCGCAAAGACCTGTTGCTGCTCAGCGCGTCGAAGGCTGCAATGCTGGCAAACCCCACAGTGGGCCTGGAACGCCTGCTGAAGCGAAGAAATGTCCCTGTGCTGAACGTTTTTCAGGACCGTGCGCCCACCGCCCGGTCCATGTGGCGCGCCTTGCGAGTGCATCAGTGGGCAAAGAATGTGCTGATCTTTTTGCCGCTTCTGCTGGCGCACGCGATCGGCATGGCGGAGTTGGTGCAGTCGGCGCTCGCATTCCTCAGCTTCAGCCTGGTCGCTTCCAGTACTTACGTTGTGAATGATGTGCTGGATCTCGCCGCCGATCGCAGCCACGCGACCAAGCGCCGCCGTCCGTTCGCCGCCGGAGAACTTTCCGTCCTTGCTGGACTTTGCCTGGCGATCGTTCTCTTCGCGGCCGGCGTCCTGATCTCCATTCCACTGGCCCCGAAGTTTTTAGTCTGGCTGTTGATCTATTGCGGCGCGACGCTGGCCTACTCGCTGTACTTTAAGCGCGTCGTGATTGTCGATGTCATCATTCTCTCTGGACTGTATACGCTTCGCATCCTGGCTGGCGCAGCTGCGGCAAGGGTCCCTGTTTCCGACTGGATGGCGGGATTTGCGATCTTTTTGTTCTTCAGCCTGGCGCTGGTGAAGCGCTTCAGCGAGCTTGAGAATCTGCGCGCGCGAGGGGCAGCCCCAACCAATGGCCGCGGCTACCTGTTGCATGATATGGAGCAGTTGCGGGCTTTGGGCACTGGCAGCGCCTTCGCATCCATTGTTGTTTTCGCGCTCTACATCAACAACCCCGAGGTGCGCCAGCTTTATCATCATCCGCAGCGTTTGTGGCTATTGACTCCGCTGCTGATCTGGTGGATGAGCCGGGTCTGGCTGCGGGCATCGCGCGGGCAGATGAATGAGGACCCGGTGATTTTCGCGTTAACAGATAGAGCCAGTTTGCTGGCCGGCGTAGCGATATTTCTGATCGCCCTTGCCGCTTCGTTATAGATTGACGTATGCGACTTACAGATGCTGGACTGACAAATATGTGAGTCATTCTGAGCGAAGCGAAGAATCCAGAAGTCGATGCCACCGTATCCAGCCACATATTGTCTGGATTCTTCACTGCGCTGCGCGGAGCCTGGCCTGAGCGAAGCCGAAGGGTTCAGAACGACTCCTACTCGAACTAAAAATATTAACCTCGAACCTTCTTCATTTTAGACAATGCTAACCAAATCAAAATCGCCGGTGTTTGAATCTTGGGGACGCTATCCCAAGCTGGACTGTCGCCTGGAACCTCTGTTCTGGACCGACGAATTTCCGCGCGGAACTCGCCTTCCGCCCTCGGTGCTCGCGGTCGGCATGGGAAGAAGTTACGGCGACGTGTGTCTGCTGGAAGAAGGGACGATGCTCTCAACGCGCGGGCTGGATCGTTTTCTGCACTTTGACCCCGCCACCGGCCTGCTCAGATGCGAGAGCGGGGTGACGCTGGACCAAATCTTGCAGTTTGCCGTGCCGCGAGGATGGTTTCTGCCAGTCACTCCTGGCACGAAATATGTCACAGTTGGCGGCGCGATTGCGAACGACGTGCATGGCAAAAACCATCATGTTGCGGCTTCCTTCGGCAACCATGTTCCGCGATTTGAGCTGGTCCGCTCCGATGGATCGCGCGCGGTCTGCTCCGCGGATGAAAACCCTGAGATGTATCACGCCACAATCGGCGGCATGGGCCTTACGGGGCTGATCACGTGGGCGGAAGTGCATTTGCGTCCGATCGCGTCCCGAAAAATCCGATACACCGCCATCAAATTCAGTGGGATCGACGAGTTTCTTTCCATCTCCGGCAGCAGCCGGTCGGAGTGTACGATGGCGTGGATCGATTGCATTTCACAGGGCCGCGCCTTCGCTCGCGGAATCTACATGCAGGGCGATTACTCGGAGGTGAAGGAGCCTAGAAAACCTTCCCGCAAGCCGCGCCTATCGGTGCCGTTCGATTTTCCGTCTTGGGCGCTGAACCGCACCTCCATGCGGCTGTTCAACGAACTGTATTACCGCAAACAATTACGACGGCAGGTCACTGGGCTAATCGACTACGAGCCATTTTTCTATCCGCTTGACAGTGTGCTTCATTGGAACCGGATTTATGGCAAGCGCGGCTTTTTGCAGTTCCAGTGCGTGATTCCTTGGCGTTATGGAAGAGATGGAATTGTCGCGATTCTTGAAGCGATCGCCGAGTCCGGCATGGCCTCCTTCCTGGCAGTCTTGAAAGTGATGGGAGACCGTCCTTCGATCGGCGTGATGTCATTTCCTCAGCCGGGAATTACGCTGGCGCTCGATCTCGCAATCCAGCCCGAGGTGACC
>JBOGLY010000336.1:0-4475 GCA_050746425.1 Acidobacteriaceae bacterium | reverse complement strand
GCCATCGAGCGCCAGGTCCGTCACATACTTGCTGGCTTCCTTGAACATCTTCAAGGTCTTTTGCAGATCGATGATGTAGATTCCGTTCCGCTCGCCAAAGATATATTCCTTCATCCTTGGGTTCCAGCGCTTCGTCTGATGCCCGAAGTGGACTCCTGCTTCGAGCAGTTCCTTCATGGTGATAGTGGCCAAACGACCTCCTTGTGATTTGCATCCCGCCAGTTCGTTAGAACTGACTTGGATTTATCCCTGTGGGGAAATTTTTGAGCTGACTACAAAAACTAAGCCCGTCATTCTCAGCGAACCGAATTTGCGTTTGGGCCGGAAACCGCGAGGTCCTTCGCTGCGCTCAGGATGACAATGCATCGATCACCGCTTCGAGAACTGGAAGCGTTTGCGAGCGCCCTTCTGCCCGTACTTCTTGCGTTCTTTCATGCGGGCGTCGCGGGTCAAAAATCCCTGTTCCTTCAGGCTGCCGCGCAGCTCGGCGTTATATTCCAGCAGCGCCCGCGCCGAACCCATTTTCACGGCATCCGCCTGCGCGGTCACGCCGCCGCCCTTCACCGTTGCCAATATGTCGAACGTCGTCGCCAGGTCGGTTGCAACCAGGACGCGCCTGGCAGCAATGCGCTGCTGCTCGGTGACAAAATAATCCTCAAAGGCGCGGCCGTTCACTGTGATCTTGCCGCTGCCCGGGCGCAGAAACACACGAGCGATGCTCGTCTTGCGCCGTCCGGTTCCGTAATACTGAATCAAGTCTGCCATGCGCTTTTCGATGCCCCGTTACGACGTTCTTCTTGCGGTTGCTGAATCGTTCAATGTCATCGCAATCGGCTTTTGCGCCTCGTGCGGATGCGTGCCGCCGCGGTACACCTTCAATTTGGTGGCCATCTGCCGGCCCATCTTGTTTTTTGGCAACATGCCGGTGATCGCCTGCTCCACCACGCGGTCGGGACGGCGCGCCATCAGGCGCACAAACGATTCCTCGCGCAGGCCGCCGGGAAACCCAGTATAGCGGCGATACAGTTTCTGCTGGCTCTTCAACCCCGACAGGCGGACCTTTTCCGCGTTCAGCACGATGACATGATCGCCGGTGTCGATGTAGGGCGTATATTGCGGGCTGTTCTTCCCGCTCAGGACCCGCGCGGCCTCTGTGGCCAGCCGACCCAGCGTTTTGCCGCTGGCATCCAGCACGTACCACTTGCGCGCAATGTCCTGCGGACGCGGAATAAAGGTAGACATGGTTCCAGTTCTCCCAAACAAACTTCAGAAAATTAAATCGCTCTTCGCGGGCCGATACTCGTCGCCAAACACACAGGACGATAAGCCGCCGGAAGACCCTGCCAGCAAATCACGCCATGGAGTACAGTGAACGGACTGCATTCGAGCGTCGAGGGGCAATGAAACCGAAAGACGCTTTGCGTGCCGCCCAGGCACCGGAGGGTGCAGGCAGGTCCACGCAACACTGCACAAGGACTTAAGGATAACTAAAACAGCATCGCGAGTCAACGAAAGCCTCGCGCAGGTAGTGTCCTAATTTAGATGGGAAACCTCTTGCATTGTCTGCACCAAAGCCCTCGCCCGTTTGTGCTCCACACTATAAGGTATGCACCAATAAGACCAAACGGTATGCTCACAACCAAAAAAATGCGCGAAAAAGGAAGGGGCACCGCCGCCGCGCCGATGAGGAGGAGGCCCACCAAGAGCAGCTTGATTCGATTCTTGTGTAGCAATTCGCCGTTGCAGGTGGGGCATCGCAGAGTGCTTTGCATTATTGCATCTCGAAAGAGGATACTATCCGTGCTCAGGCTACGTCGAGGGACCTGCTTTTCTGTCGTTGTGCATCGAAAACCTTGACGGCCGACCTACACTCGTTTACTCTAGGCATGTCTAAGACATGCCTATGATCCTTACCAACCTTCGATCGAAACCAAAATCTAAACCGCAACCGCGCGATCTGTTCCCCGGTGCGCTTGAAATCATGGTGCTGCAAACGCTCGACTGGCAACCCATGCACGGATACGCGCTGGTCCAGCATATTCAGCAGCGGTCGCGCAACCTGCTCCAGGTCGAAGAGGGATCGCTCTATCCGGCGCTGCAGCGGATGCTGAAAGCCGGGCTGGTCGAGGCCGAATGGAAAACTTCCCCCACCAACCGCCGCGTGCGCGTCTACAGCATCACGCCGAAAGGCGCGAAGCATCTGGAACGCGAGGTTTCTCGCTTCGAACAAATGCTCGAAGGAATCTCGCTGGTGCTCGCGCCTAACGTTTCCTGAGAAACGGGGTGCCCCATGTCCAGTTTTTGAGATGTGGGGTCACTCTTTACGCGACCCGATGCTTAGGAGCAGGCCATGAACTGGCTACGATGGCTATTCCAGCGACGCAGGATGACCGACGATCTCTCGGAAGAAATGCGGCAGCATCTTGACGAAAAGATCGAAGCGCTGGTCGCGAACGGAATGCCGCGCGAAGAGGCCGTCCACGCCGCCCGCCGCGCCTTCGGCAACGCCACCCTGCTCGAACAGCGCAGCCGCGAAATCTGGATGTGGCCGCTGGTCGAAAGCATCTGGGCCGACATAAAATTCGCGCTGCGCCAACTGCGCAAATCCCCGGGGTTTGCGATCACGGCGATACTCACGTTGGCGCTCGGTATTGGCGCGACTGCGGCAATGTTCAGCGTGGTCGATGCGGTCCTGCTGCGCCCGTTGCCCTACGCGGACGCCGGCAGGCTCGTCTTTTTGCCGGACACCGCGCAGCACGGAGCAATCGTCGGGCCCGGAGTGTCCTACCCGGTATTCACAGAATTGCGAGACCACAATCACGTCTTCGATGCGATGGCCAGTCTGGCGGGTCACGCTCTCACCATGACTGCCGGTGGAGAGCCCGCCGACGTGAGCACCATCGCCGTCACGCAGGACTTTTTTTCTCTCTTTGGCGTGAAGCCTTTGGTTGGCCGCACCTTGCTTCCTCAAGACGGCACACACGGTGTCGCGCCTGTCGCCGTTCTCAGCGAAGATTTATGGCGCAGCCGGTTTGGAGGAGACCCAGGAATTGTCGGCACTTTAATCAAACTGGACAATCGTCCTTATTTGGTCGTCGGCATCATGCCTGCCGCGTTCCGCACCCCATTCTTCAACCAGCCAAACCAGATCTGGATGCCGCTTGCTCAGGATCCGCTGTTTAGCACCTGGGTAACAAAGCCTCCCTTCAAACATTGGATGCCGGTGATTGCGCGGCTGCGGCCCGGCGTTTCCTTCGCGCACGCGCGGGCAGAAATGGAGACCATCAGTTCGCGGCTGGCCAAACAATTTCCGGCGGAAAACGGATGGCAAATCGGCCTGCAACCGCTGCACAAAGCCATCTCCGGCGATCTGAAATTGCCGCTGTTTGCCTTGTTAGGTGCGGTCGCCTTCGTGCTCCTGATTGCATGCGCGAATATCGCGAACCTGCTGCTGACACGGGCAACAACGCGCCAAAAGGAAATGGCCATCCGTTTTGCGCTGGGTGCCGATCGGCGCCGGATCGCGCGGCAATTATTTACGGAATGCATCATGCTCGGCGTGGCCGGTGGTTCCGCCGGAACTTTCGCCGCGTGGTTGGGCATCTCCGGTCTTGCTTCGCTTCTCCCGTCCGAGCTTCCACGGTTCCATCCCGTCCAGATGAACACTTCCGTGCTCGGATTGGCAATCGCATTGTCGCTCGCTTCCGCTATGCTGTTTGGTTTGTCGCCCATGCTGATCGCCATACGGTCTGCTTCGCAAGTCCAACTTCGCGAAACCGCCGGCGCGGGACTGGGAAGAAACTCGCGGCGAACACGCGACGTGCTGGTGGTGATGGAAGTCGCCGTTGCCGTGGTTCTTGTCGTTTCAGCAGGGCTCTTGATGCGTAGCTTCGCCAGGCTCACATCGGTGGATCCCGGCTTCGATGCGAATCATGTTGTGAAAGCGGAACTCTCGTTGCCTCGGTATGCATACTCCACGCCGCAACAGTGGGCCGCCTTTGCCGATCGCCTGATGAAGCGTCTGCAGGCCCAGCCCGGTCTCAAAGATTCAGCGATTGCCGCTCCGCTTCCAATTCTGGACACTTCGATCGATCTGCCGTTCTCAATTTCCGGTAATCCTGCATTGCCTCCGGGCCGAACCATTACCGCGGACTACATCACCGCCAGCCCTGACTATTTCCGCGTTATGAAGATTCCGCTGTTGCGCGGGCGAATCTTCGACAAATCCGATGTACCTTCGTCCCCGTCTGTGGTGCTGATCAGTCAGGTCTTCGCGAAACGTTATTTCCCAAATCAAAATCCGATCGGCCGACAATTAGTTTTCGGATTTTCGCCAAGCGGAAAAATCGCACACGAAATCGTCGGAATCGTGGGCAATGTGCGCGACGAATCCCTGAGCAAGCAGCCTGGCCCCATGATGTATGTGCCCTTCGCGCAAGCCCCGCTCTGGGGCGGCGAAGTGGTCGTCAGAACCC
>JBOGLY010000335.1:0-4486 GCA_050746425.1 Acidobacteriaceae bacterium | reverse complement strand
ATCCCAATCAATTCGTTCAGCGCATCGGCGAACTCCTCCGTCTGCATATAGTCGGCATAGCCGCGAAAACTGGTATTGCGCCAGCCCATGTTGATCGAGTCCTTGCGCGAATGGCGCAGTCCGCCCAGCGACTTCATCCAGATGTATTCAATTCCAGATTGGCGTAGCGATGCCGGCAGCGCTTCTATTCCGAATTGAGGATTGTGCCGCGATTTTGGGACGGTCCGCACATCGACCAGCAGCTCGACGCCGTTCTCCTTGAGCGCGCGAACAAACGCCTCAGTCGGCAGCGTGGAATGGCCAATGGTGAGCATCGCAATTGAAGGGCCGTGGGGGAGTCGAAAACGGGGCAAATTGACAACTACTTGTCATTTTGACAAGTAGTTGTCATCGCTATGTTGTCAATATGACAATTTGTTGTCAAAATCTATGCCTGCGCCGTCGCCATCACCTGCGTTACCGGCGACTCATGCTGGATAACTTGTTCCAGCACGCGAGGCTTCAACGCATCCGGCAACGCAATCGCCAGCACTTCCTCAATGCGACGAGCGTAATGGATGGTCACTCCGGCCAACTGCTCCGGCAGCAGGTCCTCTTCCACATTCAACCGGTTTTCTTCCGGAAGAATGATGTCGCGGACCCCGGCCCGCCGCGCCGCAAGGAACTTCTCCTTGATTCCGCCCACCGGCAATACATTGCCGCTCAGCGTAATCTCGCCGGTCATCGCAGTCAGCGGACGAATCACCGTATCCGTCATCAACGAAACCAGCGTGGTCACCAGCGTCACGCCCGCCGACGGTCCGTCCTTCGGAATCCCGCCCGCCGGAATGTGAATATGCAGGTCCACTTCCGTGTTGAAGTCTTCCTTCAGGCTCAGCAGTTTCGCGTTCGATCGCACCCAGGTCAGCGCCGCCTGCATCGACTCCTGCATCACTTCGCCGATCTGCCCGGTCATCGTGAAACCGCCTTTGCCCTTCATGCGGCTGGCTTCAATAAACAGAATGTCGCCGCCCGCCGGGGTCCATGCCAGGCCCACGGCAACGCCCGGCCGCTTGGTTCGCTCGGCGATTTCCGTGTCCACGCGCACCTTCACTCCGCCCAGAAATTCCTGGATCACCGCCGGCGTGACGACAAGTTTTTCAGACACGCCTTCGGCAATCCGGCGCGCCTGCTTGCGGCAGACGGTCCCAATCCATTGCTCCAGCTTGCGGACGCCAGCTTCATGCGTGTAGTGCCGCACCATGCTGCGCACGGCCGCTTCAGGAAATTCAATGTCCTTCGCCTCGATGCCGTTCTCTTTGATCTGGCGCGGAATCAAATACCGGAACGCAATATGCACTTTTTCATCTTCCGTATATCCGGTCAGCTCGATGATCTCCATGCGGTCCCGCAGCGGCTCTGGGATCGGATCCAGCATGTTCGCCGTGCAGATGAATAGCACCTTCGACAAATCGAACGGCACGTCCAGGTAGTTGTCCCGGAAGGTAAAATTCTGCTCCGGATCGAGCGTTTCCAGCAGCGCCGACGACGGATCGCCCCGGAAATCCCGTCCCAGCTTGTCCACCTCATCCAGCATGAACACGGGATCGTTCGTCTCCGCGCGCCGCAGCGACTGCATGATCTGGCCCGGCATGGCGCCGATATATGTGCGGCGATGTCCCCGGATTTCCGCCTCATCGTGCATGCCGCCAAGCGAAATCCTCTGGAACTTCCGGCCCAGTGCCCGCGCGATGCTGCGTCCAAGCGAGGTTTTCCCCACGCCTGGAGGTCCAACAAAGCAGAGTATCGGCCCCTTCATGTCTGGCTTCAGTCGGCGCACGGCCAGATAATCCAGAATGCGCTCCTTCACCTTTTTCAGGTCGTAGTGGTCTTCGTCCAGGATCTCTTTCGCCTTGGCAATGTCCACTTCGCTGCCGGAAGATTTCGTCCACGGCAGCACCACCAGCCACTCAATGTAATTGCGCGTGATTGAGTAGTCCGGCGCCATCGGAGACATGCGCGACAGCCGGCCCAGTTCTTTCAGGCCCTCCTTCTTCACAGCCTCCGGCATTCCCGCCGCTTCCAGTTTTTCCCGCAGCTCTTCGATGTCCTTCTGGCCTTCATCCATCTCGCCCAGTTCTTTTTGGATGGCCTTCATCTGCTCGCGCAGGTAATAATCCCGCTGCGACTGCTGCACCTGGTCCTGCACCTCGGACTGGATCTTATTGCGCAACTGCTGCACTTCAAGTTCCTTCGCGAGATGCCGGTTCATGCGCATCATTCGTGAAATTACATCGGGCGTCTCCAGCAACTCCTGCTTATCGACCGTGGACAGAATCGGCAGCGAGGACGCGATGAAGTCCACCAGCCGACCCGGCTCGTCGATGTTCAACGCGATCGTCTGCAACTCGTCCGACAGGGTTGGAGAAGAGGTGACAATATGCTGAAACTGCGCCAAGATATTTCGCTGCAACGCCTCGGCTTCAGGACTTTTGTCCGGCTCGACATCCTCAATCACTTCCACTGCGGATTTCATGTAAGGCGTGGACTGATCGAACTCCGTCAACTTCACCCGCTCGGTGCCCTCGGTGAAAACGAACAGGCTCTGATTCGGCATCTTCACCACTTTATGCACGGTGGCCAGCGTTCCCACGGAATGCAGGTCTGTCGGCTGCGGCGCGTCCATGCGCGCATCGCGTTGCGCGACCACGATGATGGTCTTCTCTTCGCCGAGCGACTGCACCAGTTGAATCGAACTTTCACGCCCTACGGTCAAGGGCAGCACGGCATGAGGGAACAGGACCGTATCCCGCACGGGCAGAACAGGATAGACCTGCTTTGAGCCATCCAGCTCGCGGCCTTTCCGTTCGCCAGGATGGATGACGCTTAAGAAATCACTGGACATGAGTCCCCCTCTATCAATCTATATGACCTTTAGACGCTAAGTATCGCCGTTGGTCGCAAAATTACATTATCGACCAAGCAGACTATTCAACCAAGACACCATCGAAACGCTTTCCATTTCTCGCTTCGAGATGCTGCCGTCTAAATGCATCCTGAAGTCGCCGCGCCGACCGAAGGACCTTGTGGTTTGCCCGGATACCGCAAGGTCCTTCGCTTCACTTCGTTCCACTCAGGACGACATTGGCTGTTTTGGGGAGCTAATCGCCAGAATATTCTGGAAAAATCCTCGCAGCATCCCTCTATCCATTCGATGCAGGATTGAGAACCCGGTACCGTCCCAGTTCCTTCACTGTGGAACATAGTTTTCTCAAGTCGAACAGCGCCGCATCCGCTTCCTCATTCCCGGGCACTGTTACGTCTGCGTAGAACATATATTCCCACGGACGGCCAGTCATGGGGCGCGATTCGATCTTGGTCAGGTTCAGTTGGCGCGCGGCAAAAGTGTTCAGCGCCTCGAGCAGCGCGCCGGGCCGGTTCTCCAAGACAAACGCAACCGATAGCTTCTCCGGCGACGGTTCCTTTGCCGCCGAGCCGTGCCGGCGAATCAGCCAGAAGCGAGTGTAACTCTGTTCGCGATCTTCAATCCCTTCTTCCAGGATGGTCGCTCCGTACTGCCGCGCAGCCTGTTTACTGCCGATCGCCGCCAGGTCCTTCCGCTTAGACTCGGCCACGTGCCGGACCGCGCCCGCGGTATCGTAAAACGCCATCGACTCGAATTGCGGATGCGCGGCGAAAAATCGTTTGCACTGCGCCAGCGCGACTGGATGCGACAATACCTGCCGCACCGTGTCGATTGCGACTCCAGGCGCAACCATCAGATTGTGACGGATCCGCATCTCCAGTTCCCGCTCCACAAGAAATTCATGTGCGAAGAACAGATCGTAAAAGTCCATCACGGAACCAGCCAGACTATTCTCTACTGGGATCACCGCGGCATCGACGCGCCTGCTGGCAAGTGCCTCCAGCACCGCCCCGGCCGCCGCGCACGGGACAATTTCGCCGTCCGGAACCATTGTCACGCTTGCCTCATGACTGAAAGAGCCAAGCTCTCCCTGAATCGCGACTTGCATCGGTGCTCTCCCTGAAACAGAAATAATCCTCGAACGGCGGCAACCTTCTTTCGCCTTAGGCGCAACTTATCACAGGTACTAGCTTCTGTCGTATTGGAGACAAAAACGATTATGTTATGGACAATTTTTGTAATCCTTCTGATTCTGTGGCTCATCGGCTTTATCGGGTTCCATGTGGTCGTCTGGTACATCCACATCCTGTTACTGATTGCCTTGATCGTTCTGATCTTTGCGATCATCGGCGGTCGGCGTAGGGTCATTTAATTCACAGCAGATGGCGCGTCCTGCAGAAATGCAGGACGCGCCATTTCAACCGTCTCGCAGGCCGGTCTCGCACCCACAGGCAGCCGTCCGCAAGACACAAGGACCAAGGAGCATTCCCCATGAATAAGGACCAAGTATCAGGAAAGACAGACCAGGTCGCAGGCAAAGTAAAGCAGCATGTCGGCGAAGCGGTCGGCAATGACGACCTG
>JBOGLY010000334.1:0-4490 GCA_050746425.1 Acidobacteriaceae bacterium | reverse complement strand
CTATTTGCCGGCGCGGAGAATGCCTACCGCAACGGCTTTGCCGCGCTGTGGCAGCCCGCCGGCGGATGGGCCGGTCTGCTGCTGATTTATTTCATCGCGCCACGCGCCAGAAAATTCGCTCAGTTCACGATTCCCGACCTGCTGGAGGCGCGCTATAACCAGACCGCGCGGGTTCTTGGAGTCATCGCCATTCTGTTCGCGTACACGGCTATCGCCAGCTATCAATTGCGCGGGGGCGGAGACATTCTGCATCTGATTTTTCCGAGCGTCCTCACCAGCACGGCTGGAATGTACATCGTTGCCGCGTTCGTCATTGTCTTTACCGCGCTGGCTGGCATGGCGTCGGTTGCGTATATGGATGTTGTCATCGGTCTGTTGGTCACGGTGGCGCTGATTATTTCCATCCCGATCCTGCTTCACGATGCGGGCGGTGTCGCCGGACTTCACGCCGCGCTGCCATCGACCCACTTTCAGGTGCTGGGCTCCATCAGCTTCGCGCGCGCCATGGAGTTTTTCCTTCCCACCATGCTGCTGATGCTGGGCAACCAGGCGATGTACCAGAAGTTCTTTTCCGCAAAATCCGAAAAGGACGCGCGTGTCGCGGTCGTCGGCTGGATCGTCGGCACGGTAATTCTGGAAACCATCATTGTCGCAATCGCCGTCATCGGCTCGGCGCTGTACCAGACCGGAGAAGTCAGCCATCGCCCGCGCGAGATCATCGCCTACACAGCGACACATGGACTGCCCGCCATGCTGGGCGCATTGCTGCTGGGCGCGGTGTTCGCCAAGGTCATTTCCACGGCGAACAATTACTTGTTTTCACCCGCCACAAATCTGGTGAACGATGTTTTTCTGCGCTACATCCGGCCCGACGCCAGCAACAAGAGCATTCTGCTCATCTCGCGCATTGTGGTTGTTTTTCTCGGCATCTGGGCGCTGGTGCAGGGAGCCTACACACAGTCGATTCTGGAAAAGGCGCTCTACGCTTACACTATTTATTCCGCCGCGCTGACTCCTGTGATCCTCGCTGCGTTTTATTCGCGCCGCATCAACTCACAGGGAGCGGTTGCGTGCATCGCCGCAGGAACCTTTGTTACCGTCTTTTGGGACACAAGCTTCGTTCGCCACTATCTGCCGGCGGCCATCGCGCATCGCGATGCAATTTTTCCCGCGTTAATCGCGTCGTTGATATGCCTGTTTGTTGTGAGCTGGCTCACTCCGCCGCCGCAACCGGAAAAAGTCGCGCAGTTTTTGGGGGTAGTTTCCAGCTAAATAGCCCAGGTGAGCTCCGCGCACCTGGGGCACCCAGCGTTGGAATCCCCGTACAATGGAATCTGGAGTATTTTCATGATGCGCCGCGTTTACATGGACGCCAATGCGACTACGCCGTTGCTACCGGAAGTATTCGAGGCCATGCGGCCGTATTTTCTGGAGCGCTTCGGCAATGCCAGTTCTGTCCACTCCTTCGGTCAGCAGGCCCGGGGAGCGGTGGAGCAGGCACGCATTCAAGTTGCCAAACTCCTGCATTGTCGCCCGGCGGAGATCGTTTTCACCAGCGGCGGCACGGAGAGCGACAATCTGGCCCTGTTTGGCGCGACCAAATCGGGCGATCATCTCATTACGACGGCGATCGAACACCACGCGGTGCTCCATGCATCCGAGCAGTTGGCGAAGCGCGGCCGCGAAGTTACATTTATTCCCGTCGCTGACAATGGCGTTGTCGATCCGGAAGAGGTGCGCAGGGCCCTGCGCGCCAATACGCGTTTGATTAGCGTGATGATGGCGAATAACGAGACGGGCGCGATCCAGCCGGTGGAAGAGATCGCGGTAATTGCCGCCAAAGCGGGAGCGCAGTTTCACACCGATGCCGTGCAGGCCGCCGGCAAACTGGAGCTGAATGTAGAGAAGATCGGCTGCAATCTGCTTTCTATCTCGGGGCACAAAATTCATGCGCCGCAAGGCATCGGGGTCTTGTTTGTCCGCAAAGACACGAAGATTGAGCCGCTTTTTTTTGGCGGCACGCACGAACGCCAGCGTCGCGCCGGAACGGAAAACCTGGCGGGAATTGTGGGGCTGGGAAAGGCTGCGGAGATCGCCGTCAAGTCGCTCGAAGACGGTACGAGTCAGCAGATAGCCGGGTACAGAGATCGGCTGGAAAACGAACTTCTCGCTCGCGTGGCGGATGCTGGAGCGCATTCCGGCCTGGTGGCGCGCGTTCCCAACACGAGCAACCTCTGGTTCGATCATCTGGAAGGCGAGGCGTTGGTCATCTCGCTTGATTTGAAGGGCCTGGCGGTTTCCGGCGGCTCCGCCTGCGCTTCAGGAGCAAGCGAACCATCGCACGTTCTGACTGCCATGCGGGTGCTTACACAGCGCGCTCGCGCCAGTCTTCGCTTCAGTCTGTCGAAGCTGACCACCGCTGAAGATGTCGACTATGCGATTGAAATTGTGCCGCAGGCCGTGGCCAAGCTGCGGGAGCTGTCGCCTTTTTATGGAAATACTTCGCGCATCATGAGTCTGTCATCCTGATCGAGGCGAAATGTACTAAGTTTGTCATTCCGAGCGGAGCGAAGCGAAGTCGAGGAACCTGCTGCTTGCTCGCTCTACGCAAATCTTCGCTCGGACCGAAAAGAAGAATCTAATGTCCACACCAGAAACCATTGCCGTTGCCATGTCCGGTGGAGTCGATTCCTCGACCGTTGCCGCCATGCTGAAGTCGGAAGGCCACAACCTTGTCGGGTTGACGCTTCAGCTATGGAACCAGCGACGGCTTGCCGGTCGACCGGGAATGCCGGAGACCAGCGAAGGCCGCTGCTGCTCGATTGACGACGTGTATGACGCCCGTCGCGTGGCCGAGCATCTTGGCATTCCGTATTATGTTGTCAATCAGCAGGACCGCTTTGAGGAAGATGTAGTGCAGCCGTTTGTCCGGGAATATCTGAGTGGGCGGACACCGGTGCCATGCACGCTATGCAACAACCATTTGAAGTTTGCGCAACTGCTCGATACCGCCCGCCAGATTGGGGCCGAGCGCATTGCAACCGGCCATTACGCCAGGAACGAATACGATCCGGTGCGCGATCGCTGGATTTTGAAGCGCCCTGCCGATACCAGTAAGGACCAGACCTACTTTCTTTTCGGTTTGACCCAGCAGCAACTCAGTCGCAGCCTGTTTCCGCTGGGTGGATATCGCAAGCCGGATGTGCGGGAAATAGCGCACCGGCAAGGTCTGGCGCTGGCAGACAAGCCCGATTCTCAGGAGATTTGTTTCATTCCCGGCGGCGACTACAAGCAATTTCTCGATGCCTACCTGGCCGAGCGCGGCGAGATCATGCCGGACACCAGCGGAGAGCTGGTCACTACGAACGGCGAAGTGGTTGGCCGCCACCAGGGCATTCACAATTTCACGGTCGGACAGCGCAAGGGGCTGGGCGTCGCCACAGGTTCGCCTCTTTACGTGATAGGAATCAACGGCGCGGAAAAGAAAGTTATTGTCGGCGGCAGCGACGATCTGACATCGAAGACGCTGCGGGCCAATCGTCTGAATTGGATCTCAATTCCTCGACTGGAAGGCACGCGGCGCTTGCATGTAAAAATTCGCCATCGGCATGAGCCGGCGTGGGCCACACTGAAAATGTCGGCGGAAGCTGAGGTTGCGGTAACATTCGATCAGCCTCAGCGCGCCGTTACTCCCGGCCAGGCGGCAGTCTTTTACGATGGCGAGGAAGTCGCCGGTGGCGGCTGGATTGTTTAGCGGTACGGAGAGAATTCGCTGCTCAATCGCGGCAAACGACTACTGACCAGATTGGGTTGCCGGCAACACAGTCGTCTCGGCCATCTGCGCCATGGTTTCGCGCATGTAACGGTGGGGATTGACCGGCGTGTCGTGGATTCGGACTTCGTAGTGCACGTGAGGGCCAGTGCTGCGTCCGCTAAGTCCCACATAGCCGATCACTTGCCCGCGTGTGACAGTTTCGCCCGGAACGACCGCGATCGCCGCCATGTGAGCATACAGCGTGGTGATCCCGTGGCCATGGTCAAGAATAACTTCGCGGCCGTAGCCGGTTCCCCACCGTGCGCTGGCGACCACCGCATCGCCGGTGGCGTGGATCGCGGTCCCGCTAGGTGCCGCGATGTCGATTCCGGTGTGAAACTCCCCTTCATCGCTGTCGAGCGGATCAGTGCGTTCACCGAAGGAACTGGTGATGCGGCCCGCAACTGGCCAGAGCGTTGGAGCGTTGGCCAGATTCACCCAGTCGGTAAGCGTGGATGTTCGGCCGAGCCCGGAAGCGAGGGCGCGTGTTGCCACGCCGGAGAGCGCGGTATCGCGCAGGGCATAAAAGCGATCGAGTGAACTGTAGTAGGATTCGTTCTCCTGCGTTGCGCTGTCGGCGATGGCTGATGGGTTCGATTTCATAGCACTCAGTTTGCTCTGCCGCAGTCCGTAGAGCGCCGAAACCTCGCTGGCCAGCGAGCCAAGGGATGCTACC
>JBOGLY010000333.1:0-4517 GCA_050746425.1 Acidobacteriaceae bacterium | reverse complement strand
ATGGCGGACGCTTCGCGACCTCCGACCTGAACGATCTCTATCGCCGCGTCATCAACCGCAACAACCGGTTGAAGAAGCTGATGGACCTCCATGCGCCAGAAGTGATCGTTCGCAATGAAAAGCGAATGCTGCAGGAGGCCGTCGATGCTCTGTTCGACAACGGCCGCCGCGGCCGTGTGCTGCGCGGCGCAAACAATCGACCCCTGAAGTCGCTCTCCGACACGCTCAAAGGCAAGCAAGGCCGCTTCCGCCAGAACCTGCTCGGCAAGCGTGTCGACTATTCCGGACGCTCTGTAATCGTCGTCGGACCGGAGTTGAAGCTGCATCAATGCGGTTTGCCGAAAAAGATGGCGCTGGAACTGTTCAAGCCCTTCATCTATCACCGCCTCGAACAAATTGGACATTGCACCACCATCAAACAGGCCAAGGAACTTGTCGAGTTGCAGGATCCGATCGTCTGGGACGTGCTGGAAGAGGTGATCAAGGACCATCCGGTGCTGCTGAACCGCGCGCCCACGCTGCATCGGCTTGGCATTCAGGCGTTTGAGCCGGTGCTGGTCGAAGGCAAGGCGATCAAAATTCACCCGCTGGTCTGCACCGCGTTCAACGCGGATTTCGACGGCGACCAGATGGCCGTGCACATTCCCTTGTCCCCGGAAGCGCAGGTGGAAGCCAGCGTGTTGATGCTCGCCTCGCACAATATTCTCTCGCCTGCATCGGGCCAGCCGATCACCGTACCCACGCAGGATATGGTGCTGGGAATCTATTACCTGACCAAGTCGCACGCCGGAGCGCGCGGCGAAGGACGCGTGTTTGCGAACACGGAGGAAGTGCTGCTGGCGCTCGAGGCGAAAGAAGTCGAAACACTCAGCCCCATCCGCCTGCGCTACACCGGCGCCGTGCTCGATATCTCGAACGCATACGACGATCAGGACCTGCTGCACACCGAACCGGTCCAATACACCAATCAGTATCTTTCGACGACCGTTGGACGCGTGATTCTGAACGATTCCCTCCCAGAAGGCATGCCATTTGTAAATGGCCTGCTCAAGAAGAAAGGCATCGGGCAGGTGGTCAGCTATTCCTACCTGAACCTCGGTCTGGAAGTGACTGTCAAGATGCTTGACCGCATCAAGGACATCGGCTTCAAGTACGCGACTCGCAGCGGCCTTTCGGTCGGCTTTGACGACATGGTCATCCCCGACACCAAGTACAAGCTGGTCAGCGATGCCGAAAAGCAGGTGGTCAGCGTGCAGCGTCAGTATTTAGATGGCGCGATCACCAACGGCGAGCGCAACAACAAGGTGATCCAGATGTGGTCCTCGGTCACCGAGCAGGTTGCTGACGAAATGTTCAACAACATGAAAGCAGCGGACAAGGCCGGCACGATGAACCCGATCTACATCATGGCCGACTCCGGCGCTCGCGGATCGAAGCAGCAAATCCGCCAGCTTTCCGGTATGCGCGGACTGATGGCCAAGCCATCGGGCGAAATTATTGAAACTCCTATCACGGCGAACTTCCGTGAAGGGCTGACGGTGCTGCAGTACTTCATTTCGACGCATGGCGCGCGCAAGGGTCTGGCGGACACGGCACTGAAAACCGCCGATTCCGGCTACCTGACGCGCCGCCTGGTAGACGTGGCGCAGGACGTGATCATCAGCGATTACAACTGCGGCACGGTGGAAGGTATTTATGTTGGCCACATCGTCGAAGCAGGCGAAGTGATCGAGCCGCTGCGCGACCGCATCATTGGCCGGGTGTCGCTGGAAAAACTGAAGGACTTTGAAGGCAACGTGCTGGTCGAAGTCAACCAGGAAATCGATGAAGACATGGCGGGCGCGATCCAGGCTGCCGGCATTGAGCGGGTGAAGATTCGCTCCGTGCTGACATGCGAATCGAAGCGTGGCGTCTGCATCCTCTGCTACGGTCGCAACCTGGCATCGGGCCGCCTGGTAGAGATGGGCGAAGCGGTTGGAGTCATTGCCGCGCAGTCCATTGGAGAGCCTGGCACACAGCTTACGATGCGCACATTTCACATTGGCGGCGCGGCGTCGCGGGTCTCCGATCAGTCGCGGCTGGAAGCGAAGAACGCGGGCACGGTGCGCTTCCTCAACCTGGTCACGGTCCGCTCCAAACAGGGCGATCTGGTGGCGATGAACCGATCCGGCGTGGTTGTGGTTGTCGACGATCGCGGTCGTGAAAAGGAACGCTACACGTTGGTCTATGGCGCGCGGCTCAAGGTGGAAGAAGGCGCGCAGGTGCAACAGGGCCAGACGCTTGGCGAGTGGGACCCGTACACCTTTGCCATTTTGACTGAGGTGGGTGGGGTAGTGCAGTTCCACGACCTTCACGAAGGCACCACGCTGAATGAAGAAGTGGATGAAGTCACCGGGCTGTCTCGCCTGGTCGTCGCGGAAAGCTCGGACGAAAAACGTCAACCCGCCATCATGATCAAAAATGCGAAGGGATCGAAGCGCTATCTGCTTCCCAGCCGCGCGCATTTAATGGTCCAGAATGGCGACGAGGTCTTCCCCGGCGATGTGCTGGCGAAGATCCCGCGCGAAACCACGCGCACCAAGGACATCACCGGCGGTCTGCCGCGGGTGGCGGAACTGTTCGAGGCGCGCAAGCCGCGTGAAACTGCGATCATCAGCGAGATCGATGGCGCGGTACGCTTCGGCGAAGTCAGCAAGGGCCAGCGCAAAATCTACGTGACGGCGGACAGCGGCGAAGAGAAGGAATACTCGATGCCGCGCGGTGTGCACGTGAACGTTCAGGAAGGCGAGCGGATGCGCGCCGGAGATCCTTTAATGGATGGCCCTCTCAATCCGCACGACATTCTGGCAGTGCTCGGCGAGAAGGAATTGCAGTCCTACATGGTGACGGAAATCCAGGAAGTCTACCGGCTGCAGGGCGTGGCAATCTCCGATAAACATATCGAGGTGATCGTTCGCCAGATGTTGCGCTGGGTCAAGGTGGAAGATCCAGGCGACACGACATTTCTGGTCGAGCAGCAGGTGGACAAGTTCCGCTTCCGCGAGGAAAACGAGCGCGTCATCAACAACGGTGGCCGTCCCGCGGTAGGCCGTCCGCTGCTGCTGGGCATCACCAAGGCATCGCTCTCGACGGATTCGTTCATCTCCGCCGCTTCCTTCCAGGAAACCACGCGTGTTCTGACCGAAGCGGCCATCAACGGCGCGGTCGATCAGCTTCGCGGCCTCAAGGAAAATGTGATCGTCGGGCGCCTCATTCCGGCTGGCACCGGAATGGAATACTACCGCAACGTCCGGCTGTCGCAGGAACTCGAAGACGCCGCGGCGCGGGTGCAGCAGGAGGTTTCCGAGGCCACCGAGGCCGCCGAGCGCGAGCTGGAACTGATGCGACAGGAAGGCGAAGCCGAGGAAATGGCCGCGGAATAATCTTCTGCCACTTGCAACCGTTATCATTCCGCGAAAAGGGCGTGCGAACCGCGCGCCCTTTTCTATTTCCGGTCATCTATCTCTTTATGGCGATTGCCGGACCGGTTTTCCTGTAGGGGTAAGGCGACCGAGTGGGGCTTACGCATCCGTTCCTTAAGGAACGGATGCACATAACGACTTCGCGCCACCTCACATTAGCAGGAAAACCGGTCCAGGGAGGAACTTTATGTCTATATCTGAAGTCGCGCACGGCCTGGTCGGTCTGTGCCGTCAGCGCAAGTACATGGAAGCGGTAGAAAAGTATTATTCCGACAAAATCGTAAGCGTCGAGTCCGCCAGCGCCCCAGGGATGCCGGCAGAAATGAAAGGCATCGAGTCGGTAAAAGGGAAGACGAAATGGTGGGTCGACAACCACGAGGTACACAGCGAGGAGGTAAACGGACCGTACATCGGTGAAAAGCAGTTCGCGGTTGAGTTCAAGTTCGACGTGACCCAGAAGGGTTCCGGCAAGCGCATGCAGATGGACGAGATGGCGCTCTATACCGTCGAGAACGGAAAAATCGTCCACGAGCATTTCTTCTACAAGACTGACGCCGCCGGCGCGTAGAACATCTTTTATTTTTGGAAAGCTACATTCGATCATGCGATTTAGAAGGGGTTTCTGGGCGGCGGCAGTTTGTGCCGGATTGTTGGCCGGGTCGGAATGTCGTGCCTCCGCGGCATCGGTTCAAAGTCCTGCCACTGCTTTTGAAGCCGGAATGCATCTGCAAATCGATTCAGCCAACATTTATTCCGATACCGCCAACGCGCATGAAGATATTCGTCAGGCAATCCTGAACGCCGCAGCGGAGCACAAACATGTCTTGCTGGTTTTTGGCGCGAACTGGTGCGTGGACTGCCACCTTCTCGATCTATATTTCCATGACCCAGGAAACGCATCTCTGCTGGCGGCCAATTACGTCGTGGTCAATGTGGATGTCGGGGAATACGACCGAAATCTCGACCTGGCCCGCAAGTACGGGATTCCGCTCCAGAGGGGTGTGCCTGCGCTGGTCGTGCTGGATGGCGCGGGACATGTTTTGTACGCGCAGCGGA
>JBOGLY010000332.1:0-4521 GCA_050746425.1 Acidobacteriaceae bacterium | reverse complement strand
CGGTATGCTGTGATCCAAGTCGTGCCGCATCTTCAATCGCGTGGAGAACTCTATGGATCTAACTGTTGCAACGCGTCCGAATGGAATCGCCACCATTGTCGACGTCAAAGGCGAAGTCACCCTCCAAAACGCTCCCGCCCTTCTAAAAGTTTTGATGGACTTGCTCAAGGCGAAGAAAATACCGCGCGTGATCGTGAACATGACCGAGGTGAAGTACATCGACAGCGCGGGCGTGGCATGTCTGGTGGAAGCCTTGAAAGTATCCCGCGACTTGAAGCTCGGATTCGCGCTCTTTGGACTCAGTAGTGTGGCCAAGGAAGTTTTTCAGTTGACGCGGTTGATTACGGTCTTCGACATATATCCCACCGAAGAAGAGGCGCTCCACGGCGCGCGGCCTGCCTCTTCCAGCGCTCAGGTCTGAGGCGCTAAACATGTCGGTCGCGGAAAATGTCGGGCAGGCGACCATTGATGGAATGGCGTACGTCGGCGACCTCGCCATCCTGATCGGCCGGTCGTTTCGCGCCATTTTTGTGGCGCCGTTTCAAGGTGAGCGGCTGCGCGTCCAGCGCGCCATCCATCAAGCGATGGCTGTCGGCGTGGGCGCGGTCCCCATCCTTTCCATGATTTCATTTTTTATCGGCACTATCATGGCGCTCCAGTCAGCCTACGAGTTGCGAAAACTGGGCGCCATCGGGCTGGTTGCGAACGCGGTGGCGATTTCCGTCACGCGCGAACTCGCGCCGCTGATCACCGCCATTGTGGTGATCGGGCGCTCTGGATCGGCGTTCGCCGCGGAAATCGGCTCGATGAAAGTGAATGACGAAATCGATGCCTTGGAGACGATGGCGATCGATCCCGTCCACTTTCTCGTGGCGCCCAAACTTATCGCGATGGCTGTGATGTTGCCTTGCCTCACCACGTGGTCAGACTTCATGGGCATACTGGGCGGCGCGGCTTTCGGCGTAAGTGCCGGCGGCTTCACTTTCGGCTCGTACCTCCACGCAACCCTTGACGCACTGCTGAGCCGCGACATCGTGACTGGTCTGATCAAAAGCGTGATGTTCGGCCTGGTGATCACCGCGGTGGGATGCCAGGAAGGCCTGTCAACCGGACTGGGCGCGGAACAGGTAGGCCGCTCGACCACGTCCGCTGTCGTCAAATCCATTTTTATGGTTGTGGCCGTGGATCTGGTCTTTACGTTGCTTTTTTATTTTACAAATTCGCGCTAGCGTTGTTCGCAACCGGCATTTTTGCCGCCAGCAGCGCGCGGCAGAAAAGGGCGGGAGAGTGGCGGATCAAAACGGATCGGGACAACCAGTGAATGATGGCATCGGGATAGCGGTTCGCGACCTGCGTGTCAATTACGGCGAGCACGAAATTCTTCACGGCGTATCTTTCGACGTGAAAGCCGGCGAGACCATGGCCATCCTTGGCGGTTCCGGCTCCGGCAAGACCACGTTGCTGCGCTCGCTGATGGGCCTGGAAAAACCCGCGGGGGGCCAAATCTGGATTCGCGGCCACGACCTGTGTTGCGTCTCGGCCCGAAATATGGCCGAACTCCGGAAACGGATCGGCGTATCGTTTCAGGGTGGCGCGCTCTTTGGTTCGATGACCGTCGGAGAAAACGTGGCGCTGCCGCTGCGCGAACACACCGAGTTGGACGATTCCACGATCGAAGTCTTGGTGCGCCTCAAACTCGAACAGGTGGGGCTTTCTGGGTATGAGGACTACAATCCGGCGCAACTCAGTGGTGGAATGAAAAAGCGCGCCGCAATCGCTCGCGCGCTGACCTTGGATCCGGAGATTCTGCTTTTTGATGAGCCATCAGCAGGACTCGACCCCATCATTGCCGCAGGAATTGATGATTTAATCCTGAAATTGAAACATACGTTTCGGATGACGATTGTTGTCGTCACTCACGAGCTGGCCAGCGCCTTTCTGATTGCCGACCGTATGATCCTGATCGACCAGGGCGGCATCATAGCGATGGGATCTCCCGAAGCGCTGAAGTCCAGCCAGCATCCTCGCGTCCGGCAGTTCCTGGATCGCGTCCCTAATCCCGATATTTCCGAGGACGAAGGCTACCTCGACCGCTTGACTCGCGATTTACGCCTCTAGACGCGAGACACGCGGTCCGGAGCTGGGGGCATTCTGGAAGCGCGCTAGTTGTTAAGGTGGTGCTATACTCCGCGGACTGATCCCGCACCGGCGGGCTTCTCAATTTCCGCGGAGACTGGCATTGCAAGCGAAGCGCGAGCGCGCGTTGGTCGGTCTGTTTATTCTCGGCGCAGCGGGACTTCTGATTGCGACCCTTTTCTCGCTATCCGGAGTTCTCGGCCACGGTGAGCCGGTTTATCGTGCGTACTTCAACAATGCGGGCGGGCTGGCGCCAGGTTCCGAAGTGCGTTACGCGGGAGGACCACCGGTCGGCCGTGTCGTATCTGTGAGAAGCGCTCCGCAAAATCCCACGCGCATGGAAGTACGGTTTCGCGTAAACTCGGGCGTTCCCATAAAAACGGATAGCAAGGTGAAGATCGAAAGCCTCAGCCCGCTTGGCGACAATTTTCTCGGAATTGTCCCGGGCACGGCGGCCGCTCCACACGCTGCCTCTGGGTCGGTTCTGGGCGCTATGAATTACACCGGTTTCGACGATCTCGAGGCGAATATCAACGATCTGGCTCCGCGCGCCACGGTCCTGCTGCAAAATCTGAACGCCCGCGTAACGGAATTGCAGGAAACGATTCGCCGCGTGAATGGCCTGCTCGACGCGAACAATCGCGCGAATATCGCAGCGGGCCTCGCGAGCGCGCGCGGCATGCTCCAGGAAAACCGTCCCGTGCTGCATTCCACACTCAACAATCTGAATGCTGGCAGCGCAAAACTCGTCCCGGTTATCGACGACTTCAAGAAGACGGTCGATCGCGCGAATACGGCGCTATCGCATGTGGACGCAGTAGTCATGGAAAATCGTCCCGATCTGCGACAAGCTGTTAAGCAGATGCGCGCGGCCCTCACGTCCGCTTCCGCCCTCACCGATCAGCTCAACACTCTTGTGAACGCAAACAGTGACAATCTGGACGTGCTGATCGGCAATATGAGGGACATAACCGAGAACCTGAAGGCTTTTACCGCCTCGATCGAGGCGCGGCCTTCCGAACTGATTCGGAGTTCAGCGCCGCGAGAACACGTGCCAGGGCAATTGCCGAAACATCGGGATTGAGGAAGAGTATGCGCGTGGATCGAACCAAGATCGTCCGCTTTGTGGTCGCGTTGGTATGCGGCGCAGCGCTGTTGGTCACAGCAGGCTGCGGCGCGGCGCGGCCTGTGAAATACTACACGCTCGATCCTGCGCCGATTCTGGGCGCTTCCGTGACAGCAACTAACGATGGCCTCCTTCCGGTTTCCATTCTCGTTGGACGCATTACAGCTTCACAGGTTTATTTGGATCACCCAATCGTCTACAGCACTGGAGGCGTGGAGCTCGGCACCTACGATTATCACCGCTGGGCCGGCGTTCCTACCGAAACGCTGGAGACGATGCTTGCGGAATCCCTGCGGGCAAAGGGACATTTTCGTTCTGTCGCACGGATCGGCCGCGGCACAAAAGGCGATTACATTGTTCGGGGACACTTGTATGCGCTCGAGGAAGTCGACTCTCCGTCGCTCTCAGCGCGTTTTTCTCTTGAGCTGGAGCTGTTTCAGCCGAGTACAGGTGCGGTGGTCTGGACTCAATCCTATAGCCACACTGAACCCGTAAGTAAGAAGAGTGTTATAGCGGTCGTTCGGGCGCTCCATCAAGAAGTCCTCGCGGGGCTCGGCCAACTGACCACCGGTCTCGACGCCTACGTTACCAGCGTTGCTGGACGATGAGGCATCCGAAGTGACCCGTAAGCACGCAGGTTTGCGGAATGACGTGCCCACAGATGCCTAACGTGATGCGCAGACTGTGAATGCCGCATCTGAGAGTGCACAACCGGGATCGGCGCGTCTGAGTCGATCAACTGACTTGCGCCAGCGCGCCGGAAACCGTGGAATCCAGTCGGCTCTGTAACGAGGATTGCGAGCGGAAGTCGCGGTAGCATCTACGGAGCGGGGCAGGCGTCACTCAACGACCCGTTCAGGTGCTCGTGCTCTATCTTGAACGTCAAATTGGGTTTGCCATGATCCTGATCGATCTTGAAGACATAGATGCGATCGTAGTCGTCATTCGGCCAATAAGGGACAATCGACGGATCTTCTCCATAACTCCGTAGTATCTGCTTTGCAAATCGGTTCAAAAAAAAGTGTTCCCATGCCACGAAGATTAGCGCATGGCTCTCCGCAGGCGCTGTCAGTTCAGATTGCAGTTTCGCGATGTCTGCAAAACCGATTTGCGTGTTCACCGGCATCCTGAGCACGATGGCGGTAGGTTCAATCGTTACGAGCGGGCGCACGTAGGAGTACGATTTAGCGCCTCCATCGGGTACTTCTATCGCGGGATCGGGCGCGTAGATGGCGTCGGGTTTGCCAAAACGCGGGATC
>JBOGLY010000331.1:0-4521 GCA_050746425.1 Acidobacteriaceae bacterium | reverse complement strand
ATCCGCGAGAAGCGCGGTTGGGTTCGGGATGGCAGAACGCGGGTGCGGGCAGCGATTTGCTAATTCAGAAAAGGAATGTGAAAATCGGGAGATGCACATCACACGCAAGACTCTCTGTAAGGTAACTGGTGTGGCTGCGGCGGCGCTGTTATGCGGCGCACTCGCCATGGCGCGCCAAACATCTACAACGCAACACAAGCCGGCGACGGCTACGCATCACGCGACGGCCGCCAGGCACAGCAGCGGCGCGCTGACGACCACGAAGCAGAAAGAAAGCTACGCGCTGGGCATGAACATCGCGCGCGGGCTGCAGCATGACGCCGTTGATGTAGACCGCGCAGCGCTGCTGCAAGGAATCAGGGACGAGCTTGGCGGGAAGGCCCAGTTCACCGACGAGCAAGCGGTGGCTGAATTGAAGCAGCTTTCCGCGGAAATGAAGGCCAAGCAGGACAAAAAACAAAAAGATGCCGCGGAGGGCAATATGAAGGAAGGCGAGACGTTCCTGGCCGCTAACAAGGCCAAGCCCGGTGTGACGGTGCTGCCGAGCGGGCTGCAATACAAAATTGAAAAGGAAGGCACCGGCCCAAAGCCCAAGGCCGCCGATACGGTGGTGTGCAACTACAGCGGCGCGTTCATCAATGGAACCGTGTTCGATAGCTCGTATAAGCGCGGCACTCCGGCCACGTTTCCAGTCGGCGGAGTGATCAAGGGCTGGACCGAAGCGCTGCAACTGATGCCGGTCGGATCGAAGTGGGAGCTGTTCATTCCGTCGGAGTTGGCATACGGGTCGCAAGGAGCAGGCGGAGTGATCGGTCCGAACGAGACGCTGGTCTTCCAAGTGGAGTTGCTTTCCATCAAGGGCAAGTAGCCGCCGCTTACTGGAAGGCGGCGCAACGCAAGCGGCGGGGAAGAGAATCGCAATTGGCCGCACGTCCCGAGCATTTTGAGGAGCGCGGCAAACCCGGCGTTTGTTAGAATAGTCACCCGCACGAAGTTGCCCTTATTGCGGACTTGCGCGATGGGGCAAGAGGGCGTGTAGCTCAGTTGGGAGAGCGCCTCGTTCGCAACGAGGAGGTCGGGGGTTCGAGCCCCCCCACGTCCACCAGATTTATGTGTCACCTCTACATTTTGCAGAGTCAGACGTCCGATCGCTACTACGTGGGGCAGACCGCTGATCTCGTTTCTCGCGTCGCATATCACAACGCAAATTACTCGAAGTCGCTGAAAAATCGCGGACCTTGGAAGTTGGTCTATTCGGAAAGCTATCCGACCAGATCCGAAGCGATGCGTCGCGAGCGCCAAATCAAAAAGTGGAAAGACCGCGATCTGATTGCGCGGCTGGTGAACGCGTCCCGGTGAAACCGGGAAGGTCGGGGGTTCGAGCCCCCCACGTCCACCAATCCTGCGTCTGGATGCGTTTCCGCAGCGAATTCCCACGCCGGATTCGCTGCTTGCAGCAAACTTTGATCGCAGGATTTTAATCGCAAATAAAGTTTGCGCCGGCGGAATTATTAGGGCGTAAGATCGGGATTGTTATGGAGACCGTCGGCCGACAGCCCGGGACTCCTTCCGCCCCTCACACCACGAAGGGCCGCGCCAAGCGGTTCGTGCGAGAGCGCAGTTCGGCGGTGTTGCTCGTCTCCGCGTTTGCCTTCCTGGCGATGTTCTTAGCCGCGCCGGTTTTCGCACAGTCGCAACCGTGGCCACCGATCACTCGGCCCGGTTTTCCGCCGGAGTCTGGCGAGCCGCAAGGTCCACAAACTAACCCGCCCGACACGTCTCCGCCCGATCCCGCGGCGACCTTGGACTCCCTAGCGACCTTCGGGAACTCCGCGAGCATGATTCCGATGATGCCGATCGATAACAGCCGCTTGGTGGACGCGGAGTCGTGCCGGACGTGGACCGCGGCGGCGGTGGACAGTCCTACCGTGAGCGTGGCGCGCCTGGCCGTCCCGCATAAAGCCAGCCATGAATTTCAGAAGGCGTGCAACAATTTTAAAGATAACAGGTTGAAGTCGGCGGAAGCGCACGCGCGGAAAGCGGTGAAGATTTACCCGGACTATGCGGCGGCCTGGGTGGTGCTAGGCCAGATTCTGAAAGCGGAACACAACGACCATGAAGCAGTCCAGGCTTGCCACCAGGCGATGCGCGTGGATCCGAAATACGCGCCGCCCTATATCTGCCTGGCGGGGTTCGCGGCCAGCGCCAACGATTGGGACGAGGCTTACTCGCTTTCCGATCACGCGCTTTCGCTGGATCCAGCGACCGATCCGTACGCGTATTTCTACACCGCGACGGCCGACCTGCATCTGAAGCACTACGCGCAGGCGGAACTATACGGCCGATCCGCGGAGAAGCTCGACAGGTGGAACAAGATTCCGGAAATCCATTTGCTGCTGGCGACAGTCTACGGAGTGAAGAAAGACCCGGGCAAAGAGGCCAAGGAACTGCGAAAGTTTCTGAAGGAGGCTCCGCACAACTCCAATTGGCAAACGGCCAGAACTAAGCTGACTAGCATTCAAGACCGCGTAGACAAGTAGCGCACCGCCCGCCGCAATCACTCCCGGAAAAGTTTCAATCACGGAATTCGAAGCGCCGCAGGCTCACAGTTTGCGCGATAGCGCCTGCGCAAACGTAGCCGCCAACCCGGCTTAAGGCTGGTTGTTCTTGCCCGCAGCAGCGCGTTCGGCGTCCACCTTGCGGGCATTTGCATAGAGAACCCGGGCCGCCGGAAGCGCGCTGATGGCTTTGTCGAGCTGCGGATCGTTCTGCAGAGCCACTTGGTACCCGGCGTCCAGCCCGAACACGCTGGTGAAAACTTCGCGCTTGATCTCCCACTTCAAGTACGGCAGATTCCGCTGCATCTGCTGGTCGGTGACTTCGATGTGCTCCTGCGCCAGAAATTTTTTCAGCTGCGCGATCACGGAATCATCCACCACGAAATCCTTGGTGACGTCCGGCTTCTGGCTCAGATAGTAGCGCGCGAAATCGCCGACTCCCTGCGGTGGCAGGTCGGTGGGGTACAACACGCCGCGGCGCTCGAGAAGCTGCTGGAAATCGTCCGCCTTGGGTTCCTTGACCACCACGTCCGGCGTAATTCCTCCGCCGCCATACACGGTGCGGCCCGTGTCGGTGAGCTTCACTTGAGGTGACTGGGGTGGCTGCGGATCGTAGTGGTAGTCGTAGAGAGTTTCGTTCTTGTAGTTGCGCTGGATCGAGCGGCCGCTGGGAGTGTAGTAGCGAGCGGTGATCAGCAGCAGCGCGGTGTTGTAGCTCAGCGGAAATTCCGTCCCGACCAGGCCCTTTCCAAAGCTTGTGGTACCGACGATCATGGCGCGATCGTGGTCTTGCATGGCGCCGGCGAAAATCTCGGATGCGGAGGCGCTACCGCTGTTGATGAGCACCACCAGCGGAATGTCCGCGCCCTGATTGCCTTGCACGGCGTAGTAGCGGCGCTCCGGAGACGAGCGGCCGCGATGCGATACCACCAATTGTCCCTTATCGAGGAACATATCCGCCATGCCCACGGATTGATTCAGCAGGCCGCCGCCATTATCGCGCAGATCCAAAATCAGGCCCTTGAGATTCGGATAGCCGAGCTTTTGAAGCGCGTTTTCCAAGTCGCTGTCCGTGGTCTCATTGAACGTGGTGACGTGGATGTATCCGATTCCGGGGCGGACCATGCTGGCGAATTGCACGGCAGGGCGGGGAATTTCGGCGCGAACGATGGTCACGTCGATGGGTTTATTCCAGCCCTCGCGACCAAGGGAGATATGCACGGGCGTGCCTTTAGGCCCCTTTAGCAAATCAGCGACTTGCGTGGTGGTCAGACCGGTGCAGATCTTTCCGTCCACTTTCAGGATCACGTCGCCGGGACGAATCCCTGCCTTGTACGCGGGCGAATTGACGAAGGGCGCCTGAACGACGGTCTGATTATCGCGCTGTTCGACGACCATGCCAACGCCGTAGTACTTTCCCTCCTGGTCCTCTTCGAAAAGCGCGTACTGCTGCGGATCGAAAAATTCGGAGTGGGGATCGAGCACGTGCAGCATGCCGGGAATCGCGCCATCGTAAATGGCTTTATCAACGTTAATGGGATCGGCGTAGTTATGCTGGACGACGGCCAGAACCTGCGTGAAGCTCTTGACCGAGTCTTGCAGGTCGTCCGAGTTGGAGGGCGTGGCGTTGGCGGACGCGCCGAAGTGCCCACCTAGGAGGGCCGAAAGCGCCAGAACGGCCGCCAGAATAACGATTCCACGGAGCGACGAGCCGCGAATATTGCTCTTGCGCGGCGCTGAAGATTGCGATGGTTGCATGCTGTCCCTTCTCACTTCCTTCGGGTAAGTATAGCACAGCGATGCGATCTCACTGTCTGAGTGACTGTCCGTCGCATCCTGCTATAATTCGCCGAACATGAAGCGCGCCTCAGACCGATCCGAGGACGTTGTCGTTTGTCAGGGTGCCACAGTTCGGAGGCGAAAGGGGTCCGGTGACCTTCGTGGCCTTCAAAGCCATTGATTC
>JBOGLY010000330.1:0-4534 GCA_050746425.1 Acidobacteriaceae bacterium | reverse complement strand
GCATTACCTGCAATGAGAAATACGTTCCGTGCGACGCACGCAATACCTGCTGGAAGATTGTCGAACGCGCGCTGGGGCGAATGCGTGTCTCCGCGCGGGTGACGATCCATATCGACAAGCGCCTTCCAGTACAGGGTGGGCTGGGAGCGGGGTCGGCCAATGCCGTCGCGGCCTTGCTCGGCCTCGAGAACGAGCTGGGCATGTCGCTGCCGCCCGAGGAGCGGCTTCAGATTGCCGCCCAGACCGGCTCTGACGTGCCGCTTTTTCTTATTGGCGGCACGGTTCTCGGACTGGGCCGCGGCGAACAAGTTTCTCCGTTGCCGGACCTGCCGGATACGTTCAGTGTGCTGGCAGTTCCAGGCGTCAGAGTCTCGACGCCAGAGGCGTTTCGCGATTGGGACCAGTTCCACGCGGAGAGACTTTCCGCGCAAATACCCGGGGACAAGCCGGAAAGCGCATTGACCGACGGCCCCACTTCCGATAGGCTGGAGCAGTTGGGTCGTGCGTGGGCAGCAGCGTTGGCCGCTCCCCAGGAAACCAGTACGAACGCCACCGGTGTCTTTCCCGCAGGACGAGGGAAAGACCGGGCCGAGAATCTTCTTCTCGAGCTTGTCCGCGCCGGGATCGTGAACGACTTTGAACAAGTCGTCTTCACACAGCATCCCTCTCTGCGCGGCATTCTCGAAACATTGAAGCAAAGTTCTCCAGGCGGAGGCACTGCGATTTATGCGGCGCTTTCCGGTTCCGGCTCGGCGCTGTTCGGCTTGTATTTGACAGAGGAGGACTCGCAGGCGGCGGTAGAACGGCTGGCGGCACAGGGCATTGCGACTTATGAAACCAGGACGGTTGGCCGCGAGAAGTATTGGATCGAGATGCAATGCTCGGATCAACTTCAACCCCCACTAAAGCCGAAGGATGGCTTGAATGGGACACCGGGCCAGGCCGAAGCGTAGCCCGAACGGTTTTGGGCGATCGACTAATGGTAGGTCAAGTGCCTTTGGAGCACTCGGTCTAGGTTCGAATCCTAGTCGCCCAGCCAGTTTCACTTGCGAATTGCAAGTGATCTGGTGGTTTTCACTTCGGATTTGCAAGTGATCTACCTGATTTTGTCGTATTTTCAGTGCAGTTTGCGCTCTTGATGCGTCGCGGAATTGGCAGTTACCGCGGCAAGTTCGGTATACCAAAGCCAACCAGCTTGGGAGATCCAGACAGCCATGACGAATGCAGACGGAGATGGGAATTTCGATGGAAGCTCGACGCTGACGGTGGACGTGGACGCGCCGGCCGCAGAAGGAACAATCGCTTTGCAAGCCGATGGAAATATTGCGTCGGGAGGGCAAGCTCGCGCCGCTGCGGGGCGCAAGCGCACGAAGTCCTACAGCGAGGACAAGCGCTTCAAGATTTTCAGCGGTACCTCCAACCTTCCGCTGGCAGAGGAGATTTGTAAATTTGTCGGTGTGCCGCTGGGCGAAGTGCGACTGCAACGGTTCTCCGACGGGGAAGTGTACTTTCAGCTTTTGGAAAACGTTCGCGGCGCCGACGTTTTTGTGGTGCAGCCGACCTGCTATCCGGTCGACCAGCATCTGGTGGAATTGTTGATCATGATCGATGCATTGAAGCGGGCTTCGGCCCGCCGCATCACGGTGGTGGTCCCGTATTACGGTTATGCGCGGCAGGACCGCAAAGACCGCCCGCGGGTTGCGATTTCCTCAAAGCTGGTCGCCGATTTATTGTCTACCGCGGGAGCGAACCGGGCGTTGCTGGTCGATTTGCACGCGGCGCAGATTCAGGGTTTTTTCAACATTCCGGTGGACCACTTGTTTGCCAGCCCGGTGCTGGTGGGCCATTTCCGCGATTTGAATTTGCCCGATCTGACGGTAGTTTCGCCAGATGCAGGAGGCGTGGAACGGGCGCGTTTTTTCGCGCAGAAGATGGAAGCTCCGCTGGCCATTGTGGACAAGCGCCGCACGGACGTAAACGTCACTGAAGTGATGCATGTCATCGGAGATGTGCAGGGCAGGACGTGCCTAATCCTAGACGATATTGTCGATACGGCAGGGACGCTTATTAAGACGGTGGATGCACTGCTCGAAGTGGGCGCAAAAAAGGTGTATGCCTGCGCCACTCATCCAGTGCTTTCAGGCCGGGCCATTGAGAGAATTGTGAATTCCAGGTTGGAACAGTTAGTGGTGACAAATACGATTCCGCTGCGGGAAGAAGCTGCCCATCATGCGGAGAAGATCAAAGTGTTGTCGATTGCGGGCCTGATTGGGCGAGCCATTGAGAGCATTCACATGGAGACGAGCGTCAGCAGTTTGTTCAACTAAGGAAAGCCCAGGGCTCAGAAGCGAGACCTGGGGCACCCATTCCGCAGCGACGATGCGGACAAAGCGAATGTGGCGAGACGATGTCCGCCACGAGAAGGGAGCGGCGTTCAACTGCCGTGCCCGAAGGTCAACAGAAAAGGAAACCGGAATAACATGAACGCACCTGAAGTCGTAACTGCAACGCCCCGCGAGGGCAAGTTCACGAAAAATATAGCCCGCCGCGTGCGCGTTGCGGGGAGCATTCCCGCCGTGGTGTATGGAGCCAAGCAGCCGTCCGTGGCCGTCACCGTCGACCCAAAACAGATCCGTCGGATTCTGCATTCCGAGTCCGGACATAACACCATCTTCGACTTGAAAATTTCAGGTGATGGCGCCGGTTCCGTTGCGAAAGTAATGGTCGTCGACTGGCAGAACGATCCCATCAAAGGCCACTTGATCCACATCGACATGAAGCGGATTGCCATGGACAAGGCGATGCGGGTCGAGGTGCCAATCCAGTTGCTGGGAGTTCCTGTCGGAGTAAAAACCCAAGGCGGCATTCTGGATCAGGTGCTCCGCGAGATTGAAATCGAATGTTTGCCGGCGGACATCCCTGGCCATATCGATGTCGATGTCAGCGAGCTGGCGTTCGGCATGGTCATTCGCGTAGCCGATCTGCCTCACAGCGACAAACTGAAATTCATTACCGACGAAGAAACGACGGTCGCTCACATCACCGCGGTGCGCGAGGAAGTTGTGGCTACGCCGGAGGCATTGGCGACAGAAACCGTGGCCGAGCCGGAAGTGGCAAAGAAGGGCAAACAGGAAACTCCAGAGGCTGCCGAAGACACAAAGAAAGAAGCCAAGAAGTAGGCTCGGGAGCGCATGGAACCAGATGGCGGCATAAGTTCGAAGCTGAATTCAGACACAGATTCGCACCGCGATTCCGGCGTGACGTTGATCGTCGGATTGGGCAATCCCGGAATTGAGTACCAGTTCACGCCGCACAATGCCGGTTTTCTGGCGATCGATCGCCTGGCGGAAAGGTGTGGTGTTGCGGTATCCAATCGACGGTCGAAGGCGGTAACGGCTTCGGCGTGGCTTGCAGGCAGAAAAGTTTTGCTGGCCAAGCCGGAAACCTACATGAACCTGAGTGGGTTGTCGGTTGCAGCACTGGCAGATGAGTTGGAAATCGATCCGCGGCGGGAATTGATCGTGCTGTATGACGAAGTTGCACTCCCGTTGGGCAGCATTCGGATACGCGAGCGTGGAAGCGCGGGCGGGCATAACGGGGTCTCCTCAATTTCGAATGTGCTGGACACGGAAGAGTGGCTGCGGGTTCGTATTGGAATTGCTCCGGAAGACGCCATGGCGGCGGAAAGCGCACGGCAGCGGCGAAAGGATTATGTTCTGACGCCGTTCCGCAAGCAAGAGCTGGCGGTGCTGGACAAAGTTCTGGACGATGTTGCGACGGCAGTTGAAGTGATTTTGACCGAAAACGCAGGCGTCGCGATGAACCGGTTCAATCGTCGGCTGGGCACTGAAGAAGAATGAAAGAAGCATGATGAGAGATTTGTCATTCCGATCGGAGCGCAGTGAGGAGCCTGTTGTGTGCGGGCTAAATGCGAGGTCCTTCGCTTTCCACCCCAACGCGCGAAAAAAATGCGCGCCGGGGACCCCGGCTCCGCTCAGGATGACACCATCAGTTTATGGGCACTATGCACGATTGACAGACAGTGCGTCGCAGGGCGCATTGCCGGAAATGAGAGACGAATGGAACGTAAATACGAAGTAATGTTTATCTTGCGCCCGGATGTGATTGGGGAAGAAGCCGACAAGCTGATCGCCGGCTTTGAGGCGACCATCGCCAAGGGCAACGGCAAACTGGTATCGAGCGAAAAGCTGGGGAACCGGAAGCTAGCCTACACCGTACGCAAGTTTAACGAGGGCAATTACAATCTGTTGACCGTGGAAGCGGATGGCAGCCTGGTGGCCGAACTGGAGCGCCGCTTGCGCGTGACGGAACCGGTCATCAAGTTCATCACCGTCCGTATGGATGAGGAAGAAAAGCGCATCAACAAGATAAAAAAATTGCGCTCCACTAAGATAAAGCAGAGCGCGGTAAACGCCCAGGCAGCACAATCGAATGCGGGCGCCGGATCGCACGGTGCATCGCACGGCCCTGCTTCACAATCGCCGGCGCATTCCGCCGCTCCAAGGCGCAGCGC
>JBOGLY010000329.1:0-4543 GCA_050746425.1 Acidobacteriaceae bacterium | reverse complement strand
GGGCCAGACAACCCGCTTCGCTTTCATCGACGAAGGCCAACGGTCATTATCGAAGTTCGAGCGCTTTCTGGCCACGCACGCGAGCCTTGTTCGCGCACTGCCTCACGCCGAGATCGTGTATGTGGCGCGCACTCAGCAACACTTCGAGGATGCGAAACGCCTCTTTGCGCGACGGTTCTCCGCACAGGACCGCACTCATCCGGCGTGCCCCTCGGGTGTCGAACATCTCCTCCGCTGGCTGACTGTGAACCGGAAATTCCATGTGGAGCGGCGCTCGATTATTCCTGCGGAACATCGTCTGTTGCAGGAAGGCGAGTGCATTTACCGCGACCCCATTCACACGGGCGTTATCGCTTCATGGAACAACGGCACGATCAATGCCGGAAAAGTCCGCGAACTTTTTGAAGAGAATGCAGCGCCGGTTGGATTTCAGACTGTGCTGATTGGAGCCAGTTATCCCCGATATCTAAGTTTTGCTGCGGGCCATCCTGTGGGCCATGAAGGGAGTAAACGATGCCCGCAGATCGCGCTGTTTCCCAACGAGATAGCCGAAACAGCGGGCCACGGATAGTTATGGCAGAGGGCGGGAACGACCCGCCCAAATGGGCTGCCGCTGCGCTCGGTCGTTCCCGCCCTCTGCCGGATGCAGTCCGAAGTGAGTACCAGATTCCGTACCGAAGGAGAACACGTCATGACCAGACTGAAGATCGAAAAGGGCGCGAGCAAAGTACGGCGCGTGGCCCTGAAGACGACTATCGACGGGGCTGTCGCCGACGACCTTGCGCTGATGGGGCGGTGGTCGGCGAACGACACCAGCTATCTCGTGAGCCATTTACTGCGCTTTGCCCTCAACCAGAGCGAGGAATTCCAGCAATACAAGCAATCGCTCGGAAAAAATGCGGAGGAAGACCGATGAAGGGGCTCCGCTGTTACCTGCAAAAGGTGGTGACCGTCCTGGTTGAAAATCGCTGGATGCTATCGCTTGGCGTGGCCGTGGCCTGTGGAATTGCGCTGCAAACGCTTTTCCCCTGGCCAATCTCCGATCCTCTCCTGCGCTACATCGCGGCAGAGAGGCCCACCTTATATAAAGCGGGAATGGACAGCTACGACCTCTTTCTCTTCACCACGCCGTTTCTTGCTTGTTCCATGCTGTTCTCGTTGCTCTATGTCCACGGGTACCGTGGGAACACGGAGGCCGTGGCCGGAGCGTTGCCGCCGTTCCCCGATCCTCGGCAACGCCGGAGGCTTTGTCTCATTCTCGGCGAAGTCCATTATGCACTGCAGTCTGTCCCTTCGCGGACACCGCACTGGCTTGCTGTCCCGGAGCGCGGCCTGTATACCGGCATCGCTGTCGTCGGCGCGACCGGCTCCGGCAAGACGCGCGCCGCCATTCTTCCGGCCATGCAACAGTTGTTCGCTTATCGAGCGACGGACGCGGAGCGGAAGCTCTCCGGCATCGTTCTCGAAGTGAAAGGCGATCTGTGCCGTCACGCTCGGCGGATTCTCACGGGCTGCGGGCGGGGACAGGACTATATCGAGATTTCGCTCGATGGCCCCATGCGTTACAACCCTCTGAACAACTCGCTCGATCCCTATGCCCAGGCATTCAACATAGCCTCGATCATCATCGCCATCTGGGGCGCGGGCAAGGAACCCTTCTGGCAGCAGTCCTACACCGACCTGGTCCGGTACGTGATCCTGCTGCACCGGGTAAAAGACAACTACGTCACACTGCTCGATGTCTTCCGCACCGTCATCAGCGCGGGCGCGCTTGAAGACCTGTTGATCGAAACGGGGGCACGCTTCAGCGGCGCTTCGTATCTTGGCGTCAGTCCCAAAGAGTATCAAACATACGCCGCATTGCTGGCCCCCTTTGGATTCGAGTTGCACGTCGCAACCGGCCAGTACATGGCTCGCTGGAGTGACGCGCTCGAAAAACTATTGCTCGAACACACGGACGCGACCGTGACCCGCTACCACAGGAAGCCCTTCCATCCCGATCACTGGGAGCGTTGGCAGAGTGTCGATTACTGGTACTGGGAGCACTGGAAGTTCTTCCGCTCCGAGGTCAAGACCTCGATCATCCAGGGTATTGAGGTCTTCCTGTCGCTGTTCGAGACTGACCCCCAGGTACGACGCGTTTTCTGTCCACCGAAGGAACTTTACGAGGGCAAGTCGTGCCCCGCCGATCCCGAAGGCCGCGTGCTGCCGTCGTTTGAAGAATTGATCGAGCAGGGCAGGATCGTTGGCCTGAACTTTCCCGTGGCCCTGAACCCGGCGCTGGCCAAAGTCATCGGCACCATGATGAAGGCCGACTACCAGCGGGCCGTGCTGCTGCGCATCCCGAAGATGGAAGCGGAACCGGAGAAACACTTCCGTCCCACCGTATTTCTTTGCGACGAGTACCAGAACTTCGCCACCGTCGGCGGCAACAACCCCACTGGCGACGAGCGGTTTCTGTCCATCTCGCGCCAGCCCAAGTGTATCCCCATCGTCGCCACGCAGAGCATCTCGTCGCTCAAGGAAGCGTTGCCCAATGAAGGCGTGAAGACCTTGCTCCAGGCCTTTCGCACCAAGGTTTTCTTGACCACGGCCGACCCCGACACCGCGCGTTATGCCTCGGAGCTTTGCGGCAAGACGGACAAAACGCGTATCAGCTACACCGTCTCGGAATCCAGTTCCAACGCCAACGTCGGCTGGTTGAGCGGACGGACTTCGTCCAGCAAAGGCTCCGTCTCCGCCTCCAAACAGTACCAGAAGCAGAAGGAGCCGGTATTCGAGGAAAGAGTTTTCTTTGAACTCAAGAACGCGCAGGCCGTGGTCGTCGCCTTCGACGGCGTCACGCCGTTGCCGCCCACCTATTGCTTTTTGAAGCCGGATTTCCTGCCCGTCCAGATGTCCTGGTTCGACCAGGAGAAGATCGGATTCCAGCCGGAAAGGACACAGCCGTGAGTTTTGAAATTATCCTGCCATTTCTGAAACCCATCCGGCATCTGCTGGAAGCCGAGACCGTCAGCGAGATCATGGTCAACCCGGACTCTTCCGTCTGGATCGAGGAGGATGCCAAAATGCAATTATTGCCCGGCATCCGTTTCGACGACGGCGCTCTGTTGACGGGCCTGGAGGTAATCGCCAATCGTTTCGGGAAAAAACTGGATGCGGACTCCCCCATTCTCAACCTGCGCCTGCCCGATGGCAGCCGCCTGGCGGCGATGGTTCCTCCCGTCGTCCATCCAGCCCCGATGATGACCATCCGCAAATTCACCTCACGCAGCTTCACAATGACGGATTTGATTGAGCGAAAGATGCTGACGGAGGAGCAGGCTGCGACCTTGACCGATGCCGTCCAGCGTGGCGACAACCTCCTGATCGCAGGCGGGACAAACACCGGAAAAACGACCTTGCTCAATGTGTTGGCGGACGCCATCCCGAAACAGGAACGCATCCTGGTCATCGAAGACACGGCCGAATTACATATTCGCAAGCCGCACGTCGTCTCCGCCGAGGCCCAGCTCGACACCCACAAGAACCTGCTGACCTTTGAAGACCTGCTGAAGGCTGTGCTCCGTCATCGGCCCGATCGCATCCTGGTCGGCGAGGTGCGTGGCCCGGAAGCACGCGCCTTGCTTGATGCTATGAATACCGGGCATCGTGGGATGCTGGCGACCATCCATGCCAGCAGTGCCGAGGACGCCGTTTATAGGCTGGCGACGCTGGCCATGCGCGGAACCGGCAATCTGCAACTGCAATCGGTGCTGCCGGAAGTCCGGCGATGCCTGGATCGAGTTGTGTATGTGGCCCGGCGGCAGGGTCTGCGCTGCATCGAGGAAATCTATCCGGCATCCCGTCAAGCAAGAGGCGCAGACGAATCTCTAAACTCCCGCAGCACTTCCAACTCGCCCCCCCGGTCGCGGTAGTATTTGGCTTCAACAGCCGTACTCGCAGTGAGCGACACGGTGAACGCCGTGCCGTCGGTGAACTCGATATGCACCTCGCGTCCGCAAGGCGGATCGTCATGGATTCTCAGTTCCTGAATGATCTTGTCGGCAAGCTCCGGGCACTCGATCACAGCTCGTCTCATGGCAACAACCTCGTGATATTTGGGGTGTCCAAGGCGTGTCCATTGTGGCCCTTATTAGGGGATTGGTCAACTCTTTCCCACACTGGAGTCTGTGAAGAAACCCAGATCCCCAGAGACACGAAAGTCCCGCAAGGCGCGGACGGCTCCCTACCAAGGGACCTACGACGTGTTTCTGGAGCGGCTGATCCAGGCGCGGGAAGATGCCAACCTGACCCAGCGCGAGGTATCAGCCCGCATGGAGATGGCCCATTCCTTCTTGTCAAAATGTGAGACCGGGGAGCGACGGGTGGACGTGATGGAGTTTCTGCAGTTGGCAAAGCTGTACGGCAAATCACTCGACTACTTTCTGGAATGAATTTTTAAGCGTTCGATTGCTGTCTATGTCGTAGCGCTTCCGTATTCTCAATTGCCAGATTTATGAATTTCTGCAACAGCGGATTCCGGTTGTCCTCGCGCACGAAC
>JBOGLY010000328.1:0-4558 GCA_050746425.1 Acidobacteriaceae bacterium | reverse complement strand
GCCTCGTGGAATACGCGCAAAAGAACCAATCCGGCCTGCTGCAGCAGGGCTGGAAAGACTCTCAGGATTCCATTTTTCACGACGATGGCACGCTTGCAACGGCCCCAATCGCGCTCTGCGAAGTGCAGGCGTACGTCTACGCGGCAAAGAATGAGATTGCAAATTCTGCCGACGACCTGGGCCATTCCGCATTGGCAAAAAAGCTCAGATCGCAGGCTGAGGAATTGCGCGCAAAATTCTCTGACGCATTCTGGTCGGACAAGCTGGGCATGTTTGCGATGGCGCTGGACGGTGACAAGCGTCAGTGCCGGGTGCGAAGCTCGAATGCCGGCCAGTGCCTGTTTTCCGGCATCGCTTCCTCTTCCCAGGCAGCCGCCGTCGTGGAATCGCTGCTTTCGCCCGAGCTTTTCTCAGGCTGGGGAGTTCGCACAATCGGTACCGCGGAGAAGCGATACAACCCGATGTCTTATCACGACGGCTCGGTGTGGCCGCACGACAACGCCTTGATCGCTTTCGGAGATAGAATCCGCAGAGAGAAAAAGCTTGCTCTCAAAATTCTGTCAGGTCTTCTGGATATGTCTCTGTTTGTCGACCTGCATCGCCTGCCGGAGTTGGTCTGCGGATTTCCGCGTAAGCCATGCAAAGGTCCAACCCTGTACCCCGTCGCCTGCGCGCCCCAGGCCTGGGCTGCTGGTTCCGTCTTTATGGCGCTGCAATCGTGCCTGGGCATTTCTGTTGATGCAAAGCAGTCCCAGTTGCGCATCTCTCATACTGCTCTGCCAGAATCGCTGGAACGGGTCGAAATCCGCAATCTGCGGGTCGGCGATGCAAGCGTCGATCTTGCGTTCGAACGATATGCGAAGACCGTCGGCATCAACGTGCTTCGCCGGTCCGGCAAGCTGGACATAATTTCCTGGCAATAGAATCTCGACTCCCGTTAGGGCGTCGATAAATGGATCGTCCATACCGAAAAAGCCTGCCATCCTTCACTGCCGCGCGATTTTTTCCCATAATCCATCTAAATCGTTTTATAGTAACTAATCAGCGCGTATCACAATCGAGCATTGCGGGTATTATTGTTAGTGGTTCCCGGGTAAGTCATCGAGTGAAGCTCGTGCCCGGAAAAGAAAATAACGCGGGAGAGAATAATGAGCGGCAGGCAGATGACGTTTGGATTGATTGTTGGAAATCGCGGATTTTTCCCCGGCCACCTGGCAAAAGAGGGCCGCGACGAGATGCTGCAAGTACTGGAAGGCGCGGGCATTCGCGTCATCGCGCTGACTCCGGAAGAATCGAAGTATGGCGCCATCGAGACTCACGCCGAGGCGCGGCGCTGCGGCGACCTGTTCCGGCAGCATCGCGATGAGATCGACGGCGTCATTGTCACGCTGCCGAATTTCGGCGATGAGCGCGCCATTGCCGACGCCCTGCGCTATTCCACGCTAAAAGTCCCGGTCCTGGTGCAGGCCACTCCGGACAAAGCCGCGAAGATGACAATTGCATTTCGCCGCGACAGCTTCTGCGGCAAAATGTCGGCCTGCAATAACCTGATGCAGTACCGTATTCCGTATTCGCTGACAAAGCTGCACACCGTCTCGCCCAGCTCCGACGGATTCAAAAAGGACCTCGCCTGGTTCGCCGCCGTCTGCCGGGTGGTGCGCGGAATGACCAACCTGCGCATCGGCCAGATCGGCGCGCGCCCTGCGGCATTCAACACAGTTCGCTTCAGCGAAAAGCTGCTTGAGAGCAATGGCATCTCGGTCGAGCCGATCGACCTTTCTGAAATTCTGGGCCGCATCGATCGCCTGAAGGACGGCGACAGCAATGTTGAATCGAAGCTGGCGGCGATCAAGAAATACGTCAAGACTTCCGCCGTGCCCGAGCCGGCGCTGATCAAAATGGCGAAGCTCGGCTGGGTGATCGAACAGTGGATGCAGCAGACGCAGACCACGATCAGCGCGGTGCAATGCTGGACCTCCCTTGAGGAATATTTCGGTGTCGTACCCTGTACCGTGATGAGCATGATGAGCGAGAACCTTATTCCCTCCGCGTGCGAGGTAGACGTGGTCGGCACGTTGAGCATGTATGCGCTGGCGCTCGCATCGGAAACTCCCAGCGCGCTGCTGGACTGGAACAACAACTATGGCGACGACCCGAACAAGGCCGTCTGCTTCCACTGCTCCAATCTGCCGAAACATTTTTTCAGCGATGTCGTCATGGATTTTCAGGCCATCATCGCCGGCACTGTCGGCAAGGAAAACACCTTCGGCACCTGCGTGGGCAGGGTGAAGCCCGGCGCGATGAGTTATGCGCGCTTTTCAACCGACGATCGCAACGGGGAGATGCGCGGCTACGTCGGCCAGGGCCGGTTCACCAACGATCCGCTGGAAACATTCGGCGGCGCTGGCGTGGTTGAGATTCCGCGGATGCAAAATCTTTTGCGTTTCATCTGCGAAGAGGGCTTCGAGCACCACGTCGCCGCCAACTTCTCTGAGATGGCCAGCGCCGTCTATGAGGCTGCCGGCAACTATCTTGACTGGAACATGTACTTCCACCAGCCGGAAGAAGATTGACGCTGTCCCGTGGGAGTCCCGGAAGACCAATCCAGGCATTCAAAAAAGCAGGAGGGCAAAGGCTGGCATTCGTCGCGCGCGTCTGGGGTGTGTCCGTTCGCTCCAAATGGCCCGCCCGTTGGATCTCGGTGATCAACTAGCTCAAGGGTAGGGAAGCGAATCAAACGCGCTGCCCACATCACCGGCCGGGCCATTCTGGTGGACGGTGGCGCCTATCGCGGGCTGTAGTTTTCGCGCGATTATATCTAGCATTCGCTGCGCGGCCGAGTTACGGCAGCGCAAACGCCACGTAATAGCCCTCGTACGGAACTTTGTCCAGCTTGCTTCCGGTAGCCGCAATTACTACATACTGTTTTCCATCGACCATATAAGTAGCGGGCGTGGCCACGCCGGGAGCCGGCAACTCGGTCTGCCACAGCAACGCGCCGGTCTCGCTGTTAAATGCACGAATTTTTTTGTCATGTACGGTAGCTCCAATGAAGAGCACACCGCCCGCCGTGACGACAGGACCTCCGTAATTTCCTGAACCTGTTTTTGTCATTCCCTTCGCCGCAAGCGCTGGGTACTCACCCAGTGGAATCTTCCAAAGATATTTTCCGGTATTCAAATCGATCGCGTTCAGGGTTCCCCATGGCGGAAGGATTGCCGGATAGCCTTGCGGATCGAGAAACCTGCGATAGCCGGTAAAAATGTATCCTCCACCAGACTGTATCGACCCAGACGCGCTCTTTGATTCGGCCTGGGCTGCCGCAGCCTCCTTAGTGGATGTCGGCCCATTCTTCAGGTATTTGAGTAGCGCGTCGAGATCGTCGCCAGTCACGTTTGGGAATGGAGGCATCCTGCCTCCGCCATTTTGGATCCTGTTCACAATCTGCCGCGCGGTCAGTCGCTTTTCGATCCCAATCAGCGAAGGAAAGTCGGGCGGCGACCCCGCTCGATTCGTGCCATGGCATAACCCACATTCCCGCGCATAAATCTTTTCACCGCGACCCGCAGTCCGATTGCCGCGGATGAGGCCGCCAGTCCATGCCATTTCATTGGAGTTGATGTAAATCACTCCAGTGGCGGGATCAACGGCAGGGCCGCTCCACTCCGCGCCACCATCGAATCCGGGAAAGACGACTGTCTGCTTATTTAAGCTGAGCGGAACAAACTGACCGTCACTGCGAAAGGTTTTGAATTGCTTTTCCGCCCATGCATGCGCCGCCGGCGTGCGGTCCGTCAACATGCTCGCGGTGAGGAACTGCCGGGCGTAGGGTTTGGGAGCAGTCGGCAATGGCTGCGTGGGTGAGGCTACTTCTCCGGGAACAGTGCTGGGGGGGTAATTGCGCTCTTTTATTGGAAACAGCGACTGCCCGGTGATGCGATTGAACAGGTATACATATCCCTGTTTTGTTGTCTGCGCGACAGCATCCACGCGTTTGCCGTCATGTTCCACAGTCAATAATGCTGGCGGGGCTGGAAAATCGCGGTCCCAGACGTCGTGATGGACGCCCTGGAAATACCAGAGAAGCTTGCCAGTATTGGCATCGAGCGCGAGCAGCGTGTCGGCGAACAAATCGTTGCCGATGCGATCTCCGCCGTAAAAATCGAATACTGCCGACCCGGTCGGGACGTATACGATGCCTCTTTTGGCGTCGACCGTCATGCCAGCCCAGTTGTTCGCGGACCCTGCGGTCTTCCATTCATCTTTTGGCCAGGTGTCGTATCCGAACTCACCGGGGTGTGGAATGGTGCGGAATCTCCATACCAGAGCGCCACTGCGAACGTCGAATGCTCGTATGTCTCCCGGCGGCGCTGGAGGCGACTCCGGCTCCAGCGCTCCCATGACGATCAAGTTTTTATAGACAATGCCTGGAGATGAGATCGCGAGCGACTGCCGACGATAATCGCCGCCAAGGCCCTTCCGCAGATCGATTCTGCCGTTTTCCCCAAAAGATCGGATCGGCTTGCCGGTGGCAGGGTCGAGCGCGTACAGGAAATAC
>JBOGLY010000327.1:0-4562 GCA_050746425.1 Acidobacteriaceae bacterium | reverse complement strand
GTTTTTGACGGAGGCGCGGCCTCAGCTTGGCGCGATTTCTCTTCGGCTTCGTTCTGAGCAGCCTCTGGGCGAATTTCGCCTTCGGAAGAAATCTTGCGTCGATCGACAAATGTGACCTGCGGTTCTTTTTCTGGCATAAGGCAACTCATTTCTTTTAAAAATTCTTGTGATTCAAATCGCCATCATTGCTTAAGGCTGCGATGCGTTGCCGGTGAAGACGAATGGAAGCGAGGATGGAGTCGCGGCAGTTTCATTCGCCGTCAATGCAAGCCCACGGTCCAGTGCCTCGCGGCGAACATTGCCCAGCGCAAGTACCCGCTCGCCGACGCCTGGAATTGCAATGCGGGAAACGCTGGTGATTTCGCCGACCGGCTTGCCTTCCGCCACGAGCGGCGTTCCCGCCGCAGGTTCGGCATCGGCAAGAATAAAACCGCTGAAAGTTCGATGCACATTTCCGCGAGAGCGAATGCGTTCGACAATTTCCTGGCCAAGATAACAGCCCTTGGCGAAGTGAAGCGCGCGCATCTGGTTGGTTTCCTGTGGCAGGGCTTTGTCGTTGATGTCGATGGAATATGCAGGAGTCCCCTCGATGATACGCAATTGCTCTAGCGAAGTTGCGCCGCACGGGACCGTTCCCTCATCGGTCAACGCGTTCCAAAGGTCGCGTGCGTGTTCGCGGGCGGCCCAGACCTCGTAGCGCGGAACCAGCGGGCTGTAGGTCGCGACCACAATGATCGGATGGCCACGCCAGTCGGCTTCGGCAATGTGCAGCGACGACGGCGCGGCGGGCAGCCCGGCCGCGGCCAATTTGTTTGCGGCAAGCGGCCCAGCGATGCCGATCGCAGTCCACGCAGGCTGGGGCTCCATCGTCACGTCATCCATGATGATGTAGTGGGCGAGGAGGGCGGTAAGCGATTCAGCCTGAGTCGCGTCGGTTGCAAGCCAAACGCAATCCGCGCGCCGATAGATGTCCAGATCGCCCTGAATGCGGCCTTGCGCATTCAACACAAAGGCATAGCAGCCGGCATTTTCTTCGAGCGCGGTGATGAAATTTGTGACCATGCCGTTCAGCCAGCGCAGGCGGTCTTCGCCGGTGCAACGCACAAAACGCTTCCAGCCCAGGTCGTATACACCGGCAGCGGCAAGCAGCGCGGCCAACTCGTCTGGCGCGTTGGAAAAGGTTTGAACGGTTTGTACCCCGCGATATTGTTGGAGGCGCAGTGGAGCGGATGCTCGCAATGCTTCCGTCAGTGGAGTGATGGGCGCAATGGGATCCTCAGCGTTCAGACCCGATTCAACCATGGGCGGGCCTTCCGCCTCCGGAGCTTGAATTGTCGATCGAGTGGAAATTGTTACGGATGAATTTGGAGTGGAATCGCTCATGGCAGCCATCGCGCGGCGTTTCAGAAGGTACACTCCAAATTATAGCGGGGATACGTGCCTAGCCCTGCCCTGGATGAGGTTTGATGAAGGTTGACAATTGTTCGCCGGATAGCAATCGGTCGAATCGCAGTTCGACGGATTGCGGTTCGGCCCGCTGGCGCGGATTTTTAATGCTGGTGTGCCTGCTACTCCTGGCGCTGCCGCATGCAATGTACGCTCAATCAACCGCGCCGCGTCCGACTGAGCCGCCTTCACCCGCGCTGCCTTCCCGAACAGTTCAATCCAAGCCGCCGACCCCTGCCATGGCGCCTGTTCCCAGGGGTGACGATAGCGCACCGAAGACTGCCGATTCGGCAAACAAAAGCGCTCCCACGCACATTACGCCGGAGCAGGCCAAGGAATTGTTCAGCTCGGTAGACGCGATTTTGCAATTCGACAGCAAGGACACTGGGCTGCCGATACTGCAACCGGTGAAGCGCCGTCTTGTGACTCGCGACGAGGTGGAACAATATCTGATGCATCAACTGCACAACAATCGCGATGCGAAGAGGTTGGAACGCAGCGAGCTGGTATTGAAAAAGTTCGGGCTGCTGGACCGCGATTTTCAGTTGCAGCCGTTCCTCGTCAAACTGCTACGCGAGCAGATTGCCGGATACTACAACGACAAGACAAGGACGGTGAATCTGCTGGATTGGATTCCGCCGGACGAGCAGAAGCCGGTGCTGGCGCACGAGTTGACGCACGCGCTTCAGGATCAGCACATTCATCTGGAGAAATGGGACCGCGACACCGATCTTTCGATCGCGAAAAATGCGCGGCAGGACAACCAGCATATCGCCGTCGATGAAGAAGATACAGTCCGCGATGCGGTGGTTGAGGGGCAGGCGATGGCGGTGTTCGTGGACTACATTCTGGCGCCTGCCGGAAAAAGTGTGTTGACTGCGCCGCAGCTTGCCGACAAGATGAACCAGGCAATGGGCGATACCGGCGATTCGCCGACGCTTGCAAATGCTCCGCTGCTGCTGCAACGGTCGTTGATATTTCCTTATGTGGATGGACTGGATTTTGTTCGCGCAGTATGGACGGCCAATGGGAGGCAAGCGGCATTCGCGGGGTTGCTGGATCGGCCGCCGTCCTCGACCTACGAAATTATGACTCCTTCGGTCTATCTGAAGCATAGGCCGGTGCCGCTGCTATGGATGCCCGATATTCATTCGCTGATCGATCCGCAGTATCGCCCGTATGACGTTGGAGTGATGGGCGAGTTCGACGTGAAGGTAATGGCGGAGCTTTTTGGCGGCCCCGCAGTCGCCGCGGCGCTGGCTCCGGCGTGGCAGGGCGGAATTTATTACACTGCCCAAGCCAAGACAGCCAACACGGAGAGTGAACGGGATACGCCAGCTTCATTGGCTCTGTTCTATTTATCCCGCTGGACGACGCCCGAGGCAGCGCTCGCGTTCGCCAATATGTATGCGCTCGAGATTCCGCGAAAATACGATCACGTCGCCGCCGCGCCTGAGGAAGGCTCGGACACACCGGATTCTTCCGACATGACTCGAATCTGGAATACGTCGGAGGGGCCGGTGCTGATCGCTGTTTCCGGCAGGACGGTGTTTATCAGCGAAAGTTTTCCGACGGACCTGGCGCGCAAGCTTGAATTTGTGATGATGGGCAGTGTCGTGGACAGTGCCACCAGCGTCATTGTCAAGAATGAAATGCATGGAACAGACCTGACTGCGGGACTGCGGCGCTGGCTCTTCTTGTTGTCCGCCGCTGAGGAGAGACGGCTGCACGGTATACTACTCCATTCGGCATTATCGAAATGAAGACAATCCCTCCCACGCTAGCCGCAGAAGACGCGGCGAGCATAGGGCACCCGGTTTTGCAAGTCGCGGGAAAGCAGGTCCCTCCACTGCGTTCTCGCCTGCGGCGGGAACTCCGGTCGGGATGACAATGTATCTCTGAGAAGAACAGAGAAGGAGTACATCTGAAGATGTTTCGCGCGGAGATTGGAATTCTTGGCGGCAGCGGGTTGTACCAGATGCCGGGGATTGAGAAAGTAGATCGACAGCAAATCAGCACGCCATTTGGCGAACCTTCCGACTGGCTGACGTTTGGAGAATTGCGCGGGCGCAAGGTCGTGTTTCTCGCAAGGCATGGGCGCAACCATCATTTGCTGCCTTCCGACATCAACTATCGCGCGAACATCTATGCAATGAAACAGTCGGGCGTGACCGCGATCCTGTCCATTTCCGCTGTGGGATCGCTGAAGGAAGAACACAGGCCGGGAAGATTCGTGGTGCCGGACCAATTTATCGATCGCACGTATGCGCGGCGCAGCACTTTTTTCGGTCCGGACATTGTCGCGCATGTAGCGATGGGCGATCCTGTCTGCCCGGAAGTTGGAAGCGCAATGATGACGGCGTGCGGAAATAGCGGTGTTGAGGCCACGCGAGGCGGAACGTACGTCTGCATGGAGGGACCGCAATTTTCCACGCGCGCGGAGAGCAACCTTTATCGCTCCTGGGGCGCGGATGTGATCGGGATGACCAATTGGCAGGAAGCGAAGTTGGCGCGCGAGGCGGAGATTTGCTATGGCACGCTGGCGATGGTGACCGATTACGATTGTTGGCATCCGGGGCACGATTCCGTGACAACGGAACAGATTGTGCAGGTGTTGAACCAGAACAGCGCGGCGGCATTGAAAGTTCTTGATGCGGCAGTGGCCGCGCTGCCGGTCAAGCGGAATTGCAAATGTCAATCCGCTCTGAAAAATGCCATCCTGACGCAGCCGTCGGCAGTATCGGAAAAGACCAGGCAAACTCTTCACCTGCTGCTGGACAAGTATTTTCGCGCATAGAGGAATCGAAGCTATTTCACAGGACCGAGAAATCTTGTTTTGGAAGGCGCTCTGGTAGATGTCCATTCTCGTAGTTGGTTCGGTTGCATTCGACAGCATTCAAACTCCGCATGGCACGATCGAGCGTTGCCTGGGCGGAGCGGCAACGCATTTTGCGCTTGCCGCGAGTTTTTTTACGAAGGTTCGCGTCATTGGAGTGGTGGGAGAAGACTTCACCGCCGCGCATGAAGCCGTTTTTCGCGCTCGCGGGATCGATACAGAAGGCATCGAGCATTCCGCCGGAAATTGTTTTCATTGGACTGGCGAGTATCGCGAGAAC
>JBOGLY010000326.1:0-4569 GCA_050746425.1 Acidobacteriaceae bacterium | reverse complement strand
GATCGACGCGTACGGCGGCCGGCCGCTGGTTGAAAAATACGGCTCCTATGTGCTGCTCGGGCGCAAGGATCTCGACCGGACGACGCGGTTTTTTGAGCGATACGGAACGATCACCGTTCTGGTGGCGCGCATTCTGCCGGTCGCGCGCACCTTTATCGCACTGCCCGCCGGGATTGCGCGCATGCCGCAGCTCCGATTCCACATCTACACGTTCATCGGGTCGTGGCCCTGGTGTTTTGTACTGGCGTATGCCGGAATGCGCTTGGGCAATGCCTGGAACACCGACCCGCGCCTGAAGAACATTCTCCACCGCGCGGACACAGCCATTCTCGCCCTGATCGTGTTGGGGGTCGCATGGTTTCTCTGGACGCACTTGAAGCATCGCACCAGAGAAGTTGAGGCTTAACTTAGGCGACGGCCTATCCCCCGGCCAGCAGGATGGGGAGGGTTGGCGTCGTTGAACCGCCGGAGTTCTCCACGGTCACGCCAAAGGCCTTAGCGTCGATGCCCTTGGGTAGGCCCGGCAGCAACACGTTGGCCATGCCCCGGGCATCCGGTTGAAAGGTCCCTGCGGGAACTGGCGCGGAGCCGTTCGCCGGAATTACCCATAACTCGTAGGTCTTCTTCGCCGGGAGCGGAGCTAGATTGTTGGCGGTAAACACCAACGCCCCGCGATTTTTCAGATAGACCGCATGTCCGGTCGGTTCGGGCCGCGTATGGGCGGACACAAGCGTCACGCGCTGGGCCTGCGGAGAGGTTAGGACCTCCAAAACTTCTTGAGCCCGCGCCGCCGACAGGTCCGATCGATGCATTTCTGCGACTTCCGTCTGGAGTTGCCGATGCATTCCCTGGTTCGCGACGTAGATGCTAATGGCACAGATCAGCAGGATTGCCGCGGCCACCCAGCCGCCCCAAACGAGCGCCGGGTTGGTGCGCCGTGCCCGACCCGGCGGAAAAGCGGGCGAAACCGACGCTTCGCGAATCGGTATGGAAACCGTCTTCGCTGCCAAGGGCGCATTCTGGTTCTCCGCAATGGGAATCCCCGCCGCCTGAAACAGACGCTTTTTCGCCGCCAGCGGAGGCGCAATCTGCGGAACGGACATGGCTAAGTGCGCGATGTCCGCGCTCAACTGCGCCACCTGTTCCCTGCACTCCCAACACTCCCGCAAATGTAGGCGCACTCGCTCGATCACGGCCGCTTCGGGTGCGTCGTGGGACGAACCAGCCAGGTAGAGGACCAGGTCATCCAAATCGGGATGTAGTTCGTGCGTCATTTGGAGACTTCCAGTCCCTTTCGTATCGACATCAAAGCGGACCGTATTCGGGTCTTAATCGTGCCCAGGGGCTGCCCCGTCCGCTCCGCAATCTCGGTATGCGTTTGCCCCTCGAAAAAAGCCATTTCGATTGCGTGCCGCTGGTCGGCAGGCATCCTTTCCAATACCATGCGAATTTTGGCAAGCATGATGTTCCTGTCCGCCTCCGATCCCAGATCCACGGCGCTTGCCAGATGCAGGTCCTCTACGTTTTCAAATCTACGGCTTCCGCGTGTGCGATCGATGGCCCGATTGCGTGTTACCACCGCAAGCCACGCGCCCAGGCTTCCGCGATGGTCAGCGAACGTCTGCGGCTGCTGCCACAATTTCAAAAATACTTCCTGCATCACGTCTTCCGCCGCCGCGCTGTCCCTCAGAACGCGCATGGCAATGGAATACACCATCGTCGAATACTGGTCGTATATGTGGGACAGTGCATCCGGCTGCCGATTTCGCAGTTGGCCCATCAACTGCCGGTCCGACTGCTGCCGGTCGGTCAGTATTCCGTCTTGCGGGGGAGTTTCGGGCAATGAATCGACCAAAGGAATTAAATTGACCCGCGCGGCTAAGAAACACTCGGTCGCCCTTCACCGTACACGGTTAGTCCTTCCAACGCAAGTCCGCTGAAGCCTCGCTAGAAGCTGTCTCATAAACTGGAACTCCGATGGCGACGACTGGTATGAGACCCGCCTCGAAGCGGGTCTCACGCGCCGCGTCAACGCGACATTGCATATTATGAGGACAGCTTCTAATACAAGTACGTGAACGGTTGCCCGTTTGGATTGTGAGAATCATGGCCGTTGTTTTCGCAAAAAAACTGCCAGAACTCCTCCCCAGGTGGCGAAGTTCCGCATCTTAGAGGACTGAGCTTTTTTCACGTGCCTTGTTACGCGGAAATGTTTCCACCAATTATTCAAAATTTGAAAGGATCTGCTATGGCCAAAGCCGAAAACAAGCAACCGTTCTTGACCGATGTGAAATCCTTGCGTGAACGCGCCCGCAAAAGCATCGCAAAGGGAGCCGTCACCGAGAATTACGGCGGCAACGTGCAACAAACGATTGAGATTCTTCAGGCAGTCCTCGCCACGGAAATTGTCTGTGTTCTGCGCTACACCATGCATGCTGTCTCCGCGTCAGGAATTTCCAGCGACAGCGTGAAGGCTGAATTCGCCGAACATGCCAAGGAGGAACAGGAGCACATGATGGCGGTCGCGGAAAGAATCAATCAACTGGGAGGAAAGCCGAACTTCGATCCAGAAGGCTTGGCCAGCCGCTCGGCGTCGCAATATTCCGAGGGCGGCGACCTGATTGGCATGATCAAGGAAAATCTGATCGCGGAGCGCATTGCCGTCGAGCATTATCGGGAACTGATCCGCTTTTTCGGCGACAAAGACACCACCACGCGCGTCATGCTGGAACGCATCCTGGGGAACGAAGAAGAACATGCCAACGACATGCATGACCTGCTGGTGGCGCACGAAGGCCGGCCCATGCTGCCCAAGGGCTGAATCGGTCTGGTTCCGTTGATCTGCGCGGCTTCGAATCGTCTGTATTCCTGGGTTCGCCACGGCCACCGACGATCTTGCGTCTGCCTGAAAACGCAAGATCCCTGTTTCACTCCATTTCGCTCAGGATGCCAGGCCTGAAGGTTATCGAGAATGCCACCAGAACTCGACCAATGGATTACGAATGACTGTTAGCAATGGACGTAACTGCGAATGACAAAAAAAACGAAAATTGAGTTAGGCGAAGGTCTCCCCTACCCGCGGGGAGCATGCTGGGACGGCAGCGGAACGAATTTCGCATTGTTTTCCGCAAATGCCACCAGCGTGGAAGTATGCATTTTCGATTCCACTGGGACGCGCGAACTGCAGCGAATTGAATTGCCGGAGTGCACCAATCAGATTTGGCATGGATATTTGCCCAAGATCACTCCAGGCACCGTCTACGGATATCGCGTACATGGCCCATACGAGCCGGGGAAAGGTCACCGGTTCAATTCGAATAAGCTGCTGCTCGATCCGTACGCGGTCGGGTACATCGGAGAACTGAAGTGGGACCCGGCCGTGTTCGGGTACCAAATGGAGTCGGCGGATGACCTGACGTTCGACGAACGGGACAGTGCGCCCTTCATGCCAAAGTGCGTCGTCGTCGATCCGAATTTCGACTGGAAAGGCCAGAGCCCGGGACGCGAACGCAGAGGAAGCCAAAGAGCGTTGGCTGTCTCCTTCAGCGACACCGTCATTTACGAACTTCATGTGCGCGGCTATACAAAAAAGCATCCGGCGGTGCCGGAACATTTCCGCGGCACCTACTGCGGCCTTATGGAGCCTGCGGTCTTGGAGTACATCAGGTCGCTCGGCGTCACGTCGATCGAATTGCTGCCGATCCACGCGTTCGTCAACGACAAGCATCTTCTGGACCAAGGGCTGACAAATTATTGGGGATACAACAGCATCGGTTTTTTTGCGCCTGATCCAAGGTATGCCTCCGACCCCGCGCAGGCGCTGCGCGAAATGAAAGAAATGGTGGCCCAGATCCACCAGGCTGGTCTTGAAGTCATTCTCGACGTGGTCTACAACCATACCGCGGAAGGCAACGAGCATGGACCTACGCTGTCATTCCGAGGCATCGACAATGCCAGTTATTACCGTCTGCGTCCCGACGAACCGCGTTATTACATCAACGACACTGGGACCGGAAACACGGTGAACCTGAGTCACGCTCGCGTCATTCAAATGGTTACCGACAGCCTTCGCTACTGGGTGGAGCAGGTCCAGGTGGATGGATTTCGCTTTGATCTGGGGACCATCCTGGCGCGCGAACCTAACGGATTCGACAACCAGAGCGGTTTCTTGAAGGCCTGCAGCCAGGATCCCGTGCTGAACACGGTGAAGCTGATCGCCGAACCGTGGGACTGCGGTCCGGGTGGCTATCAGGTAGGAGAATTTCCACCCGGCTGGGCGGAATGGAACGACAAGTTCCGAGATGACGTGCGCGGTTTCTGGATAGGAGATCGACCGGCAGCGGCGCTCACAGAGCGTCTCTGCGGCTCCAGCGCCATCTTCAACCACCAGGGCCGAAGGCCGTGGGCGAGCGTCAATTTCATCACGGCCCACGACGGCTTCACGCTGAACGACCTGGTTTCTTACGACGAAAAGCACAATGAGGCCAATAAGGAATCGAATCAAGATGGAAATTCCAACAACGTTTCCTGGAATTGCGGAGTGGAAGGGCCAACGGACGATCCCGAGAT
>JBOGLY010000325.1:0-4578 GCA_050746425.1 Acidobacteriaceae bacterium | reverse complement strand
AGTCTATAGATTTCAAGGGTTCGTGTTGCGATGCCAGCAACACGTTGTTTGCCAGCAGACCCATTCTACCTTCGAGCGCTCGCTCTGCGGAACTGCGCGCCAGCGCCGGCAAATTGTTGCTTTCTGAAATATGCGCCAGGATCACGTAGCGCGCTCCGCCATCGTATTCGGACGCAAGGTATTCTCTTAAAGCATCGTTCGAGAGATGCCCAACACGGGACAATACGCGCTGCTTCACGATCCACGGATACGGCCCGTCGCGAAGCATTTCCACATCGTGGTTGGACTCGATGATCAGCAGGTCAGCGCCCCGCAAATGCATTCGCACATTCGGCGCCAGGTAGCCAAGGTCGGTCGCAACGACGATGCGCATTCCTTCCGCCTGCAAAACGAATCCGACCGGGTCCGCTGCATCATGCGGAATGGTGAATGGAGTCACGTGAATGTCGCCGATGTCAAATGGAATCCCTGCGCGAAAATGCTCCACACATGGCAGGTAGGCGGGGTCGTCATTGGCCGTGCTGTCCGGAGGCGAAATTTCCTCAACGTCCGGCAGTGCGCTGGCAGCCAGGTTTGAATCCGGTTTAGAGTTGTCAGCAACATTCTTGTCTGAGGGAATGGTATCCGCATCTTTCAATTCATCCGCAGCGGCGGCAATCTCCAGCGACGCATCGTCAGACGCCGGTACCGCTGTCGCCCCATCTTCGCCATACGCGCCGGACTTAAGCGACTCAGCATATTCCTGGCGACGCAGTTCCAGCCACGCGTTCAGGCTCATTGTGGTCCGCGGCGTGATCCATGCACGCCATGCCGCATGGGTTGCCTGCGTCGCATACACCGGCACATTCCACCGTCGGGCAAGCACGGAGAGGCCCTGCACGTGGTCCTGATGTTCATGCGTGATCAGCACGGCATCCAGCTTCTCCGGGCACTCGCCGCTGAAACGCATGCGTTTGACGATTTCACGGCAACTCAGGCCGGCATCGAGCGCAATGCGAGTACGGCTGGTCGATACGACGGTGCAGTTGCCCTTGGAACCGGATCCTAAAACTGTGACGCGAACCATATCAAAAGAGTACAGCGTTTCACTTCAGAAACAAGTGCAATTCGTCCCACACACCGATCGAGCGTGCTACATTTGGGCGCCGAAACCGATCGTGGATCAATCGTATCGGTAGAATCCGCGCCCGGACTTGCGTCCGAGCCAGCCTGCATCCACCATGCGAACCAGCAGCGGGCACGGGCGATATTTCGGGTCGCCGAATCCATCCTGCAACACGCGCATAATGTCCAGGCAGACGTCGAGGCCGATAAAATCAGCCAGCGTCAGCGGTCCCATGGGATGCGCCATGCCCAGCTTGAACACTTCATCGACCGACTCCGGCGTTGCAACGCCTTCCATCACGGCATACATCGCCTCATTCAGTAGCGGCATCAGCACGCGATTTGAGACAAATCCCGGTGCGTCGTTCACCTCGACTGGAGTTTTTTCGAGCCGAAGCGCCAGGTTGCACACCTGGTCGAAGCTCTCCTGGCTGGTCGCCATGCCTCGAACCACCTCCACCAACTTCATCATCGGAACTGGGTTAAAAAAATGCATTCCGATGACGCGATCCGGCCGGTTAGTTACGTTGGCAAGTTTTGTGATGGAAATCGACGACGTGTTCGAAGCCAGCACCACCCCTTTTCGCGCGATCCGATCGAGATCAGTAAAAATTGTTTTCTTGATTTCGAATTTCTCCGTTGCCGCCTCAATCACAAAATCGCATTGCGCAAGTCGCTCTCGATCCAATGTTCCCGTAACACGCGCAAACGCCGCCTTACCGGCTTCCGCAGTGATCTTTCCCTTCGCCGCCTCGCGGTCCAGGTTCTTCCGCAGCGTCTCCATTCCGCGATCGAGATAACGCTGCTCCGCTTCGCACAAAAGCACGTCGTAACCACTGCGTGCGAATACATGCGCGATCCCGTTGCCCATGGTTCCCGCGCCAATCACTCCGATGGTTCGAATCTCATCCATAAATTGTCGACCTCCTCAAGCGCACTTGCACGCCAGCAACTCCGCGACCAAGACAGAGGAGTGTAGCAGATTCGATTGTCATCGCGCATTCGACGTTTACAGCCCCAATTCTCTCTTGCGGGTTCGCAATCTGCTTGCTATCCTCGGTTTGCCTTTCCAGCCTTATAGCGGCCGATGTCGATTCAATTTTCGGAGAGTGTTTCTAATGACACTGTTCCCTTCCACGCGAACTGCCTTGTTGCTTTCGATTTGCCTGATGTCATTCTCAGGCCTGTCAGCGCAGAATTTCTCCTGCACTCTACAACATCCCTCCACCGACGCTGCCGCGCAGGCATTTCGGCGGGCGGACTATTCGAAGGCAAGCGAACTTTATGCTGCCGCCGCGAAAGCCAATGCGAAGGACATGGCGGCAATCGCCGGCGAGGTCCGCAGCCTGCTGAAGCAGGAGCAAGTCGATGCCGCCGCCGATCTCGCGGAAAAAAGCGTAGCCGCCAACCCGAAGAGCGCCGAACTGATGGCTGCCCTGGGAGAGGTGCGCTTCCGTCAGGGCAGACTGATCGACGCCCTTCACGCCTACCAGGATTCACTGAGACGGGATCCGTGTCTCGCTCGCGCCTACTACGACGCGTATAAATTTCTCTGGGTCGAGTCCATGTACGCCAGCGGCTATCGCTCATTGCAGACCGCGTACCAGCTCGAACCGGACGACCCGGCAATACAGTTGGCGTGGATTGAGCATCTCCCCCCGGCGCAACGCGTCGGTCGTATCCAAAGCTACCTGGCGAGCGATCAGGAAACAGCCGACAAGAAAAAGTCATTGCAGGCTGATGCCGATCGGTTGAAGGCGATTCTTGCCGCCAAGAACGGCGGCGGCTGTCGTCTCGCATCCGATTCCATCACCTCCACCACTCTGCCGTTCCGATATCTGGACAAAGACGAGCTCGGGGTTTATCACGGCCTTGGATTCGATGTGAAGGTTAACAAAAAGGCCCAGACGAGTTTGGAGCTCGATACCGGGTCTTCCGGCATTCTATTGAATCGTCGTACGGCCGCGCGAGCCGGTTTGGTTCCCATCACAAAAGACACCATTTCCGGTATAGGCGACGAAAAAGCGATGACCGGCTACTGGGCGTACGCCGACGATCTTCGCATTGGCAGCCTGGAGTTCAAGAATTGCCTGGTCGAGGTTTCCGACAAACATTCGCATCTGGACGTCGATGGACTTATCGGCGCGGATGTTTTCGAGAATTATCACGTGCAGTTGGATTTTCCGCTGCGCCAGATGACGCTCTCGCCTCTTCCCGATTTGCCGGACAGCACCGGTACGCACACGACTTCTTTGAATGCCAACGGAGAGGATGGCGGCACCGTCGAGTCAGCGGTGCAATCGAAGAATGCCTCATCGGTACCGGCTGCTGTGCCTGCCATTCATTATCACAACCGCTACGTCAGCCCGGACATGCGATCCTGGTCGCCGTTCGCGAGATTCGGTCACCAGATCCTGATCACCGGCAATCTTAAGGATGGCAAGCCCAGGCTCTTTCTTATCGATTCAGGATCGAATGTGACTTTTCTTTCGGTCGCCGCGGCAAAAAGCGTGGGTAAAGTCCACACCGATTTCGATGATCGAGTGACGGGATTAAACGGCCAGGTGAAAAAGCTTTATACGGCCAACCGAGTCGATGTCGTTTTTGCCAACTTGCGCGCTCCCCTGGCTTCGGTCATGGTGATGAATCTGGACTCCTTGAACCAGTCCAATGGAACGGAGCTTTCCGGAATCCTGGGACTGGAAACTTTGAGGTTCTTGACCGTGGACATTGACTACCGAGATGGTTTGATCCATCTGGACTACGATCGTAAGCACGGAGCGAACGTTTACCAATGAACCAGTAGACGTGCCGTATGTTCCAATCCAGGAGTACGGACGACAAACGCATCTCGTTCAGACGCAGTAGAGGATGTCGCTTCTCACGCCCTTAGTACATATATGTCTTCCGGATCCGAGCAGAGCCGGGCGCCGGACGCAAGAATTTTGCGAAATTGGAGTGAAATCGAAGTGGAGCGATCTGCTGCCGGGTCTTCCCTCTCCACTCCGCGCCCCCGTCGCTATTCGGCGCCGCTCGCTGCGGGCTGCGCTTCCTGCGCAGCGTAGGAAACGATCTCCTTAAGCGTGGTATACGGCACGCCCGTCACTGGAACAGGCCGCCCATTCACAAATAACGTGGGCGTTTCATTCACTTCTATCTCTTTGCCCAATTTCACCGATGCAGCTACGGCATTGGCTGCCGCCGGAGTGTCAGCGCAAGTCGCAACTGTCGCGGCATCCGCGCCGGCCTTGGTCGCGGCTGCTTTCAATGTCCCATCGGCGTCCGTCTTCAGCGAATCCTGCGTGTCGAACACGGCTTGAACAAACTGGAAAAACGCCGCATTTCCCTTCTGCTGTGCAACGCAGGCTCCGTATTGCGCTGCCTTCTCCGCTTCGGGATGAATGGTTGTCAGCGGGAAATACTCGAATACAATCCGCGCATTCGGAAAATCCGTCGCCAGCCTGTCCATCGTGG
>JBOGLY010000324.1:0-4583 GCA_050746425.1 Acidobacteriaceae bacterium | reverse complement strand
TGGCTGGAGTATACTATTACCTTGGCGACCAAATCGGAACCGCGCGCGTGATTGCGGAAGTGCCACAAGGTCAGAACACGGCGACGCTGTGTTACGACGCTGACTTTTATCCGTTCGGTGGCGAGCGCGAGATCATCGACACGTGTCCACAGAACTATAGGTTCACCGGCAAAGAACGCGACTCCGAATCCAACCTCGATAACTTCGGCGCTAGATACAACTCCTCCCAGATGGGCCGGTTCATGAGTCCCGATCCCTCCGATCTGAGCGTCGATTTCTGGATGCCGCAGACATGGAATCGGTATTCGTATGCGCTCAACAATCCTCTCAGTATCGTTGACCGAAATGGCTTGTGGCCGACGTATATCCACAACGAAATCATCAACGAAGCATTTCCGGGAATGAGTGCTCAGGACCTCAAGATGCTGAGTGATGCGAGCTACAATATGGATTATGGGCCTGGTCAACAGAGTGCCGCGCTATCGTTTGAACACGGAATGAGCAACGGTCTGACCGGCCAAACACCATCAGAAGCCGAGCAACAGGCAGACGCGTTCATTGCTCAAAACCAGCACGATGCTGCAAAGATTCAAGCTGACTGGATTGCATCAGGGCACAGCGGAATTGCTCCGGCAGCACTGACAGATTTCGGAAACGCGCTGCATACAATTGAGGACCGGCTGTCGCCCGCGCATGCTGGATATCAGCCATGGTACGGGCAATCAAAATGGAACCCGAGTGCCTGGTGGCACTATCTGCGCGAGTCGCACATTACCCCAGGGCAAATGAATACAGCAGCTTCGGCAGCGCAGCAGGCCTTCCAGCAAACGTTTGGGACGGGCAAGGACGAGTTCGATTTGATGCAACTACAGTTTCAGCAAAAGCAGCAACAACAGCCAACTCAGCAAGTCTGCTCTAGGATTGGAGATCAGACGGTTTGCCAAATCTTCTGAAGCTTCGGTGGTGTGCGGACGGACTTTCTGTCGGATGCTGGAGTGACTCCGGGATGCGGAGTCCGAGGTAATAACATGCACCGACTATCAGCACGGTGGTTGATCTTAGTCGGTGTCTGTCTGACTACTCTAGGAGTGCTTTTCAGCTTTCAGCTTGAACGGCACAGCCTCCGCGCGGGAATCGATAGAGAATTTTTCTTTTTGGAATATACGTTCCTTCCGGTGTTCTTGCTTGGGTTACTGGCAACGTTGGTCGGCAGTGTGATCTGGGCCTGGCGGCAAACTTCAGTTTCGAGTCTGGCCTCATCCGGAGTTATCATCGCAACCTTAACTTTGCTGGCCGCGAAGCTCATCCCAATCAACATTCACGGTTGGACCGGATCGTTCATGTTCGTGTTTTTGGTATCCCTATTGATCGGAGTGTTGTTTTTCGTTTTCGCAGCCATCCGATTTACCTCGTCGAGACTCGCGCGAAGGTAGCGCGACACAGCCGATGTGACGACAAATGGATCCAGAGCTTAACGTGGTCACGGTCTTCCAGCTCGACCTCGACAGTTTGAAACTTTTTGCCGTGCTTCTGGCAAATCGCGTACCGGTTGTGGCCGTCGATCAAGATGCTCTGGCCGTCGTGCTTCCAGATGGATAGAGGCTCCTGGCAGCCGTCGCGAAGGATGTTCTGGCGAGATTGTTGGCGGGAATGGGGCGAGAAAAGGCATGTCACGCGAGCTTAAGCCGCAGCGTTGCTCGACATGTCGCACAGGAATCAGACGATTCCCGCGACACAACACGATTGCACGCTGGACAAGCAGACCGCTGGCTTGCTTCGGAGATCTCGACTTGCGAAGCTGGTCGCGTTGCCAGAATCGTCGTGCGAAGCGCTTTGCCAACCGCGCGTTCAATTGTGTCAGCAAGGTTCGATTCAAGGAACCGTGCGACTTCGGTGCGTGTTTCAGCAGCGTCGGTGCTGGCGATACGTTTTGATTCTGTGATCTCTTCGGCAGCGCGTACTCGCATCGCAGCAAGTTCGGTCATTGTGGCTTCGCGAATTGATGCTAGCTCCCGGTCCAATGCGAGCCTCGATGATGCGATGGCCAGTTCGTTGGCTTCGCGCAGTGCGGTCATTTTCGACAATGAGTGCGCAGCAGCCGCGAGTGCCGTGCGCCCGCAACGGATGAAATCAGCGGTTCGCAGAAGGAAGCGAAGGGAACGCTTACAGCGCGGTTACCCAGCAGCCAGCTTTTTACTCTTGCAAAAACTTATCCCAATGGGCGTCTTCTAGCTCGCGTGAAATCAAGGCGACCGCTGTTCCCTTCCCAAGTTTCATCTGCTCGATCTTTTGGTAGCTGCACGATGCCGTAAGCTTCATGCGTGTGATCCTCGTCTTATCCTTCACCGCGAGAAGTCGGTCCGCTCTAGATGACGTGCATCTCACAGTAGTTCCCGCGCGCTAGGCCCTCAGGAAGTCCGGCTGCCAGTTCGTAATCAACTTCTTGATCGCCTTGCGATCCGTCAGCTTTTCATCGAGCACCTTGCGGGCGAGCTCCGGCAATTCCCCGTCGCTTGCAAAACGCAGAGCGATCAACTGCCCAACCTCAAATTCCGGAATGCGCGTGCGCAGGTCCGGCGGCAGCACTTGCTGCAGGCGCAATTGCATTTCCAGCCGGATCACGCGGTCTTGCACGGTCAGAGAAAAAATTCGTGCGTACAAGGAAAGCAGCAGGAATGCAATGGCCAGCAATAAAGAAATCGTGCTCTGTGCCGAAAAGCCGCGAATAATGCAATAGATGCACCACACCAGGTTGATTGTAAAGATGCCGAGGGTCACGACCTGGAATCCAGGAACCTTCTTGGCATGGTTTTCGAAATTTTGAGTCTTTGCCATGGCGTCGCTCCTAAGCCGAATTAAGAACCTTGAGCGGGATTCTAGCAGACAGCGCCACGAACACAGCCCCATCCGGTGCCCGCACCGCCAATCTTCTCCGAAAGCATATTTCCAAGCCCTGCGATGTGATTTTCCGCTATACTCCTCTTCATGTCTGTCAATAAAGCAATCCTCGTTGGGCGTCTGGGACGCGATCCCGAAACGCGCTTTACCTCGGGCGGCCAGGCCGTGGCAAATTTCACGCTGGCGACGGACGAATCTTTCAAAGACCGGTCCGGCGAGCGCCAGAAGCGCACCGAATGGCATCGCATCGTCCTGTGGGGAAAGCTGGCGGAAATCTCCCAGCAGTATCTGAAGAAGGGGATGCTGGTCTACGTCGAGGGACGCATCCAAACCCGCCAATGGGAAGACAAGCGCGACGGCCAGAAAAAGACATCCACGGAGATCGTTGCCAACGTGATGCGCATGCTTACTTCGCGGGCTGATAGCGCTGCCGCGGGAGCGGGACCCGGCGCCAGCCCAGGGCGCGGTCATTCCGCCGAGGCCGATTTCGACGCCGGAGCCGCACCCGACGACACCACACTGCCCGGTCCCGACATCTCCGACGAAGATATTCCGTTCTGAAGGCTATCCGGGCGTGCGCGTATTGTGGAGAAGCGCCTCCGCCGCGCCGGGATCCGCTTCGCGTTCCGCCACCATTTCGACGTCATCTTCATCGAGCGCCGGCAGTGTGGGCAGCACATCTTTCGCGATCGACCGGTGCTGAATCGGGATGTCCTTACGCAGCCGCCCGTCGCGAAACTCCAGCGCGCGTTTTGCGTACTGCGCGATATCCGGCTCGTGCGTCACGATCACGACCGTCAGTCCGCGTTCATCGTTTAGCTTCTGAAAAATCTCCATGATTTCGACGCTTGTCCGGCTGTCGAGATTGCCCGTAGGCTCGTCCGCCAGCAGGATGGCTGGGTTGTTCACCAGCGCGCGCGCAATGGCCACTCGCTGCTGCTGCCCCCCTGAGAGCTGCGACGGGAAATGATCCGCGCGATCGGCAAGGCCCACGCGTTCGAGGGCTTCCTGCGCGCGCCTTGCCCGCTCGGCCACCGGAATGCCCGCGTAGATCGTGGGCAGCTCCACATTTTCCAGCGCCGTAGTGCGCGCCAGTAGGTTGAACTGCTGGAACACGAATCCGATCTTATGGCTCCGCACGCGCGCCAATTCCTTTTTCGTCAGCCCTGAAACATCGCCGCCATCGAGGAAATAGCGGCCCTTGGTGGGCTTGTCGAGGCACCCCAAAATATTCATCAGCGTGGATTTTCCCGACCCTGACGCTCCCATTACAGCGACGAATTCTCCGGCGTGGATTTTAAGCGATACTCCGCGCAGCGCGTGCACCTGCACTTCACCCAGGTCATAGGTCTTGGCGACATTTTCCAGCTGGATAGCGGGGGCTTTGTCTGCGACGCCGGGAACTGCGGGAACCTGAGTCGTGGAGAGTCGTTCGTCCATAAGGTCGACGGAACTTCTGCGTCCAGGCCATGCCGTTCGCTCGGGCAGGCCGCCCTGCCTATTCATTATACGCAGTAACACAAAAAACAATTTCTGTTCGGAAGGCTAACGTGCCTGGCTGGGAATGGCCTGTTTTGCGGCTTCGCTTTTCCGCTGTTCTTCCAGCCGATGCAGGAAGGCGTCGAACTTCGGCTTTTGTTCGGGTGTCAGCACCGCCCGCATCTGATCGTGGCTCTCTTCCCGGA
>JBOGLY010000323.1:0-4594 GCA_050746425.1 Acidobacteriaceae bacterium | reverse complement strand
GGCTAGAAGCCGCGGTTTTCAACTGAACCGAAGCGGAGCGAAGGACCTCGCGGTTTTATGGCGAAACGCGAGGTCCTTCGCGTTGCTCAGGATGACAGATTTGTTTGTTACAGGAGGATGTCAAATCAACAGAGCCAGCGGGTCTCATGGAAGTTGCTTCCGGCTTCGAACGGAAGCTCAGGATGGAAAATATTTGGAAATTCTCAGGCGCGACCGACGGAATGTTCCATTTGGGGAAAATATACTCTCGTAACCTCAAAAGCAATTACTGCGGTACCCTTCCGCAGTCGATATTTCAGTTACCAGCCGATAAATTCATGAGTAGGATTCAGTTCAACGTCACAAAACCTCCTGCTCGATAAGAAATTTCTCAGATCTCTTCTGGGGCAAATGGGCGTGTGGCGGAGTGAAGCTGAAACAAAACTCAGAACGCAAGGAGAAACCCCCGATGACGAACTTGAAAGAACTTTTTACTCGCCTTGTACATGAAGACTCCGGTCAGGACCTGATCGAATACGCGCTGGTCGCGGCTTTGATCGCTCTTGGAGCGCTGGTCGGAATGAAAACGCTGGCCAACGACATTGGCACAGCCTTCAACAGCGTGGGCAGCAACGTAATGAGCGCAGCGGGCTAATCACCGCTCGCTGATTTTCTCTGACAGCGCGAAGACGCTGGAGAGACACAAATTTTTTTCTAGTGCTGAAAATGCACGAAATCAGTTGCCCGACCTTTTTGCCTGGGTGGGCTGAAATGAAGTTATCACCCGACTGGATGTATTTATTGCTGGCTTGTCTGTGCGCCTCGGCGGGCGCAGTATCGGACGCGCGAATCCGGCGGATACCCAACCTGCTGACCGGTCCTGCCATCGGATTCGCCCTGTTGCTGCACATGGGCGCAGGCGGATGGAGAGAAATGGGAACGGCCGCGGCTGCGGGTCTGGTCGGAGGCGGCGTGTTTTTCGTCTTCTTTGTCCTTGGCGGCATGGGCGCCGGCGACGTCAAGTTGATGGCCGCGGTTTCAACGTTGGCCGGCTTCGGACATCTTGCCGAGATTCTGCTGGCGGTCGCTTTGGCGGGCGGCGTGTTTGCCATAACCCTGGCAATCGCGCGCGGCCGGTTGAAGACAACGATAGTGAATGTTGGGAGTTTGATCCACCATCATGCCGTGGCTGGAGCGCTTCCTCATCCTGACCTGAACCTTTCCAATCCCAATACGCTTCGACTGCCCTATGGCCTGGCGATTGCCGCAGGCTGCTGGATTGTGCTGTTGATGCAGACGGTGCCGAGATAACGCCATGAATAAACGCCGATTGAGCCTTGCATTTCTTGTGGCCCTCGTAATTTCCGGGGCCTGTACGTTCGTGCTGAGCAGAAAGATGCATTTTCGCGCGGCCCCGGTGGCCACGACGGAATATGTAGCCGCGACGGCGCCGTTGCAGGCAGGAGAAGTGCTGCAGGCGGACAAGCTGAAGTTGATTGCCTGGCCGGCATCGTTTCCGCTGGCTGGAGGTTTTCTGAAGCCGAAGGATGTAATCGGGCGAGCGCTGATTTATCCGCTGGCGCCGGGCGCGCCGATTCTCGATCGCGATCTGGCGATTCCAGGCACCGGTTTGACGACCAAGATTCCTGATGGAATGCGGGCGCTGGCGCTCAAATCCGACGAGGTAGCGGGCGTGGCCGGATTTCTATTTCCCGGCTCGCATGTGGATGTTCTGGTGACGTATCGCTCGGCAACTTCTCCTGAGCCGACGACAGCGACGGTGTTGCAAAACGTGGAAGTGCTGGCCGCCGGAAGCCAGGTTGAGCCCAATCTCGACGGCAAGCCAGTGAGCGTGAACGTGGTGACCGTGCTGGTGGATCCGAACGATTCCGAGCGCGTCGTGCTGGCGAGCACGCAAGGCACGATCCATTTTGTTCTGCGCAATGGAGCGGACCAGAGCGTGGTTGCCGATCCGCCCGTTGAACTCTCTGAGTTGGTCCCGGGCGGCGCGCCAGCAACCGTGGGCGGGAAACCAGCGCCGGTGCTGACTCCAGGGGCGATTCGCCGCGTGCCGCGCGATTATGTCCAGACGGTGCTGGGAAACAAAGTATCGAGAGTTGTTTTTTAGCCGATCTTTTCTGAAGCGACGGTCTGGAGTGAGAGCCAATTGAATCGAAAAAATCCAATTCGACGCGGTTTCGGATTCGCCGGCATGCTTGCCATGTTTGCCATCATTGCCACGCTGCCGGCTTCCGAGCAGGCCCGCAAGATTTTTGCGCCATTCCCTGTGGTGCTGGCTGCGACGGCACCCGGTTCGGTGATCGTGACAGCGGAGTCCTTGGACCCGGCGGCATCCAGCTTGCCGCTGGAAACAGCGCAGCCATCGATATTGCTTGCGGACAACTTGCCACCGGAAACCGTGAAACCGCTGGTCCTGTTCGCATCCACCCCCCCGGCAGCCAAGCCAATGATCTCGGTGCGGCCCAGCCTGCCGAGGAGAGAAGTCAGGCCGCTGGCAACGCTGGCATTGAACTCGCATGTCGCTGCAACCAAGCTGTTGCCAATCGGCGCGTTGTCTCTTCCGTATGCGCCGAATGAGATGAATACCGAAACTCCGCTGCATTTGTTGATTGGGCATTCGATGTCTCTGAACACGACCGACCGCCTGCATCGCGTGTATGTCAGCAGCCCTGCGGTCCTGCAATCCTTTCTCCCCAGTCCCAGAGAAGTGGTGCTTACGGCAGTAAAGCCCGGAGTGAGCACTGTCGGCCTATGGAACAAGTCTGGCCAGCAGATTCTGTATGCGGTGTCTTCTGACCTGGATGTTGCCGGGCTGCGGCGGTCGATTGCTGAAGCGCTGCCGGGACAGGACATTCAGGTTTATTCCCAGGAAGGGCGCGTGTTTCTGTCCGGCACGGCGATTGGAGATGCGTCATCTCAGGAAGCGCTGAAGCTTGCGTCCTTCTATTCCAAGGACGTGGTGAGTTCGCTGGCTGTGTCCTACGTTCATCCGCAGCAGGTGCGGCTGCAGGTGCGCATCGCGGAGGTCGATCGCACAAAGCTGAATCAGTTCGGCTTCAATTTTTTCAGCGGCGGCAGGAATACCTCGAGCACCAGCACCGGCCAGTTCAGCAGTCTCAGCACGACCCAGACCAGCAGCGGCGGCGCCAGCGGCGCGGTCCAGACATCGCTTGAAGTCAGCAATCCGCTGAATTTCTTTTTGTTCAACTCCAAGCTGAACATTGGCGCGACGATGGCGGACCTGGAGGCGAGAAACATCCTGCAGATTCTGGCCGAGCCAAGTATTACGACGATCAGCGGACACGAAGGCGACTTTCTTTCAGGCGGCGAATTTCCATATCCGGTCATCCAGGGCGGGGCGGGCAACTTTGCCTCCGTAACGATCATGTTCCGGCCTTACGGCGTGAAGGTTGCATTTACCCCCACGGTTAATCCGGATGGCACAATTCTTTTGAAAGTGGCGCCGGAGGTCAGCGCGCTCGACTATACGAATACGGTGACGATTTCCGGATATACGGTGCCGGCCATTTCGACACGACGAGCGGAAACCGAAGTGGAGCTACGCAGCGGACAAAGCTTCAGCATTTCCGGGCTGCTCGACCATCGGACCACGGTGCTGTTGAACGCGACGCCTGGAATCGCGAAGATTCCGATTCTGGGTGAGCTGTTCAAGTCGAAAAACAATACACATTCCGTGGACGAGCTGGTGGTGATTGTAACGGCGACCGTGGTCGATCCGTTGCACAGCGAGCAGCAAGCGGTGACGCCGAAGATGGCGCTGCCGAACATGCGCATGGAACAATTCGACCGCTCGTTGACTCCGGCGGCCAAGAAAGACGCGCAGCCTTGAACCTATGACAGCGAAATCTCACAATTCGAGTACAGCAAAGTCTTCCGTGTTTACCGTTTGCGTGGACCAGGATACAGCGATCAACGTGATGGAGGGCTGCGCCAACGCCGCCGACACGGAATTCGCGGGGGAGTACCACGATTATCTGGGCCGGAACAAGCGTCCGCAATTTTCGCAAAGGGTGAAGGATTCGGCGGCGCAGATCGCCATCGTCGATTTCGACCGCAGACCGGAGGAGGCGGCGCAGTGCACTGAGCTGCTACATCGGATGTTCCCCGGCAGAATTGCCATCGTGGCGGTTTCACGGCACAGCAACGAGGAGCTTCTGCTGCAGGCGATGCGCGCCGGATGCAGCGAGCTTCTGCCGTGCCCTTTCAATCTGTCTCAATTCGCGGAAATGGTGACGCGCCTGCAGTCGCGGTTCACGGAGCTTGCTTCCCGCGGCACTTCCAGGGAAGTTGGCCGGGTCATCGCGCTGTTTGGAGTGAAGGGAGGCGTCGGTGCGACCACGTTGGCGGTGTACCTGGCGACGTTCCTGGTCCGCCAGCATCGGAGAAAAGTCCTGCTGATCGATCATCATCATCAACTTGGGCATGTGTGTCTGTATCTTGGCTTGACGGAGAATCCCTACTATTTCGACGAACTGCTGCGCAATGTCGATCGCCTGGATGTCGATCTGCTTGCCGGGTTTTTGACCCGTCATCCAACTGGTCTGGATGTTCTCCCTTCTCCGCAGACTTGCGC
>JBOGLY010000322.1:0-4603 GCA_050746425.1 Acidobacteriaceae bacterium | reverse complement strand
CTCCACCAATCGCCCTCAGTCCTGCACCAATGATTTTGCGTGCCCCCTGTTCAAGAGGCTCAGGGGCCGTCGCGTAGTAATGCCAGTCCATCACAATGATGTCCTTGTTGAGCCGCGGCAAGATTTCGGGTCTCTTATGCACCACATTATCGCCAGAGATAATGAACTGTTTGCCGACTCCGCGCGCAGCATGGTCGAGGTAATTAATGTAATTCGCCCAAATTTCGTCCCGGCTTTTGGTTTTAAGAGCTTTTCGCGATAGCTCGGACCCTCCCCAGTTAACTTCATCGCAATCGCCGTGCAAATAAGGCGCAGGGAAAATCTCGGCGGCTTCTCGGTAGAGGTCCGAGATCAGTTTCAGAGTTTCCGAAGCCACTGGCGAGACGCTGGAAAAGTTATGCTTAGCTCCCGGCATCCTGTCTTCTAAATAGGCATACTGCGGAACGTCAGTGATATATCTTGTGTGACCGAACGATTCGATCAGAGGAACCAAATCTACACCTTGCTGCTGCGCATAATCGGCCAAGGCTTTCGCCTGCTTATCGGTAAGGGCGTTTTTGTGCGTAATGAGCTCGGGATGGCTTTTAAACTTCAACGCGCAGCCCTGGTCATCCGTCAGCGAAAGAACACAACCATTCAACTTCCAATCGTGGCAGAAGTCTATCACCCGGCGGTAGTAAGAAGGATCTGCTGGGAGGCGCGCGGCGTCTTCAAACCACCAGTACAGGCCTCCGGCTGCTCTTTGCGCTTTACCCGGATTGTTTTGTCCAGCATCTTCCGATGGCAATGGACCGACCGGTGAGTCGGCGGACGAGTTGGGGTGTATACCGTTTCCACGTCCAGCAAATATTGTTGATCCTGCAAGGCCGACTATGCCGCTCGCGAGGAAATCTCGTCGAGTCCGCTTCGGGCTGAAGTCTGTGTCACGTGTTACCATTTATTCCTTCCTTTCCCCATGAATGTCACGTTGGGCCGAAAGTGCGGTGCCCAATGAACAGTGGCGGCCAAACAATTCCTGGCACGAAAGCCGAATCAGCTATGGTCTGAGGCGTATAAACCTTGCATCTCCGGCAATCACCAGACCGTCAGCACGGTTGGTCAGCTCCACGGAAATAGGATCTCGAAAGTGACCTAGTTTAATCCACTGCCCTTGCTCTTCGTTTTGATCAGCCGGGAACGACAGGGATCCTCCCTTGAATCGAACGACGTAGTCGGCATTCGTGGCGAGCCGTTCTCCCGGCAATGTCATACCTTGATAGCCATAGCGAATGGAGACCTCGTATTCGCCAATTAACGGAGTCTCAGAGCGCCAAATGGCGTAGGCGGTGTCCGCGCCCGGCGGGGCCAGCACGACGTCAGGCTTTCCGCTGTCCGCCTCCTGCAGCACCGACCAGAGGCGCCCGGTCAATTGAAACTCTCCCTCGTCCTGGGGAAAAACAACTAATTTCCGCGGTGCAAGGGCGTTCAGCTCCTCGGAGTCACGTTGCTCGAGCATCGCTACTGCAAAATTAGTCCTCCAGTCTGGATAGCCCTTGGCTTGACTGATCATCGCTTTGATATGCTCATCCACGGCTGCCTTCAATTGCGCCACTTCTTGCTGGGGAATCTGGCTACAGATGCTGCGGAGTTCATTCGGGTCCCCCACCTCATCAAAACATTGTATTGCTCCTGTACGCATCGTCTCGATGATCTTATAGCGTGTGTCCCGTGCAGAGTACTGGGGCACAAAAGCTGACTCCTCACTATAGATATAATGATGGACCTGCTTTGTTTTTCCGAGAATCACAGGCTTCAGACTTTTACCATCCGCGAAACTAGGTATGGGCAGATTTTCGAGATCTAAGATCGTCGGCAAAATGTCGTAGTGCCCCGCCAACTCTTTAACTCTTTTCCCAGCCGGAATCCCAGGCCCCCAAAAGATTAGGGGAACGTGAAGGTCTGCGCTGTACAGTGAACAATGCCCATCTGTATTGAAGTCTTCGGGATGTGAGTAGAGCAGTTGGCCATGATCGGAAACAAAGACGATAAGCGTGTTCTTTTCGAGCTGCAAGGTTTGAACGGTATTGATGAGCTCCCCAATATAGTGATCGACGTATAGAATCTTCGCAGCGTACAGTTGCTGGAGCCGTCGAATCGCGGGCTCGTCTCCAAGCCGACCCAATCTGCGGAGTTCTTTGCTGCCTTTGCCCCCATCGTCAAAAAGATTTGGGAAATCATCAGGCTCCTTGAAGATATCGTACTGGTGGGGGGCGTTGTAAGGCGCATGTGGTTCCATATAATGGACCCAGAGGAAGAAGCGTTCATTACGATGGCTAGTAAGCCATCCCTGGGCCCACTTGGTCGTATCGGGCGCCGTAAGCCTGAAAACAGTTGATCCAGGGTGGCCCGCCTCCGGCAATTGATACTGCGGAAAGTATTTGAGCGCATTCCAGCCTCGTGACACAAAGTTCAGGATTGCCCAGCAGTTTGCAACGTCCGCTCCCGTTACTACGCCGTGAGCTTGCAGCAGTTCTGGGAGGATCGGTTTATGTGACGACAGGGCGAGGTTAGGCGGAATATGAGGAATAATTCCATTTGTCAATGGACGAGCGATCGATGGCCCGCAACCTTCGTACGGGGGCAAGGTCATCCCGTGAACGGTTGGAAATAGCCCCGTCATGATAGTTCCGAACGAGGGCGTGGTCCAGGCTCCGGACGAATATGCATGAAGAAACACAGTCCCAGCATGCGCAAAACGGTCGATGTTAGGCGTATCTTTAAGCGGGTAGTCATAAGTGTGCATGTAGTCAGCCCGCATTTGGTCTGGCGTTAAAAGGATAACGTTGTAAGGTAGGACCGTCTGCTCGCGGGGCGCGCCAAGAGCGCTTGCAGTAATCAGAGCCAAGGGAAGCACTATCAGCCACAATGCCTCATGATATCTTCGTTGTTTCATCTGCTTGCCTCGGGTCAGCGAATTGCTATTTTGGGGATCTCCGTTTTTGATCCGAGAGGCACCTGCCTGAACTGAGCGCTCCCCGCCAAGCTCCGTCGTCGCACACTACCGCCTCGATTCCACTGGCCGTCAGGCGGACACTTTATGAGTTATGCTCTGTGTGGCGCGCCTTAGAACAGCAGCTTCAAGCCAAATTGTATGTCTCTCGGATCCGCTACGGTGCCGGTGATTTCCCCGTAAGTTGAAGTTCCCACTTTCGCGTTCGGAGCGGCAAAGTGGGGAGTGTTAAACAGATTGTAGAACTCCGACCGAAATTGCAGCGTGAAGCGCTCGCTAAGTCTAAAGTTCTTTAACAAGGCAATGTCCCAGTTATGCAGAGGCGGCGCATCGAGGATATTGCGCGCCGCGTTTCCAAATATTGGACTCCCGGCCGCCAGGGCTGCTTGCTCGTAAGCGGTCGTAAAGCAACTTGTGTCGAACCATTCAGCTACCGTTTTGGGCCCGGCTCCGTTGCAGATTCGGTCCGGGCGGTATTGCGGCGACCCTGTATTGGAATAGTCGGTCGACGTACTTATATTGAAGGGAAAGCCCGATTGGTAGGTGACGATCCCGGAAAGTTGCCACCCTCCCAGAGCAGTGTTGACCAACCCGCCCTGGTTCAGGAAGTGCTCGCCCTGGCCAAACGGCAAGGTATAAACGCCGCTAACGACCAGGTTGTGTCGGGCGTCGTCAGCAAATCGTCCGTAGTCTGCTCCGATATCATTGTCGTTCTGTATAAGACTCTGCGTCTCTTCGTCGCCTCCGTTGTCATCCATGCTACGCGCCCAGGTGAAGGATGTCAGCAGCGTGAAGTCCTTCGACATCCTCCTTTCTAGCCTGGCCTGAAGGGCGTTGTAATTGGAGTTGCCGTTGGAAGACACATACACGATCGAATTGAGGCCGGGATAAGGCCGTCGTGGTTGCAACGGTCCCAGGCCGGGCAGGGGCTGGTTGCCAGGGTCGTGCAAAGTACTTAGATTAGTCCCCTTGTTTCCGATGTAGTTGAGCTCGAGGGCCCAATTATTAGCCAGTTGCGAAGAAACGCCGAAACTCCACTCCTGGACATAGGGGTACCTGTAATCCGGCGTCACATTCATCTGGAGAGACTGATCGATCAGGGGCGGAATGCCTGCCGCGCCAGCAAAGACCGTTTCTGATGTGGTCGGCAGCCCATTCGTTAGGGGTGGAGGCTGACCCAAGGCTGTGGTGTACTGCGTCGTCGGCGTGAAAATCGGATTATTGCCGGCAACATTTAAGTTGTTACCGTTGGGAGTGTCAATAAATATGCCGTAGCCAGTGCGAATCACAAACTTGTTGGAATTGGTCGGCCGCCAGGCGATGCCAAAACGCGGAGCCCAATAACCAGTGGGCGAGTTAACGAGCGATTTGGCAGCGTAGCCGGTGAACCCGAGTTGGGCCCGCTCTGCCGATGTGCCAATCACGCACTGGCCCGTCGCATTATGCAAGTATGCGTAAGAAGGGTCCGTACAAAACGAGTCGTTCAGGGCGGCGGGTGCCGCGGTTAACAATATCGCATTCCCTGGGCCTGAGAATGCGGGACCGGCGGGGATCCAAGTGGCAATGTTATCCCTCTTGTCGTACGGCAACCGCCGATACTCGAAACGAAGTCCC
>JBOGLY010000321.1:0-4628 GCA_050746425.1 Acidobacteriaceae bacterium | reverse complement strand
GCGTCGTGCCGGTGTACTCATACGAGCGGCGGTTGTACCAAAAAATGCTGCCATCGGGGTTGGCCATCCACGCCAGTTGCGGAATCGAGTCCGCCAGCACGCGAAATTGCTGCTCGCGATTCTCTACCTCCTGGCGGGCGCGCACCTGGTCGGTAATATCGAACACGTGGATCAGAATTCCGTCCGTTTGCCCTTCCGCCGTGCGATGCGGCTGGTAGACAAAATCGAAATACGCCTCCTCTTCCAGGCCAGATGGCCCGCGCCTCAACCTCGCCATCACCTCTTTTCCGATGAACGGCACACCCGTCCGATAGACGTCATCCAGCCATCCGAAAAACTTTTGGCCTTCGAGCTCTGGAATCGCTTCGCGAATCGGCTTGCCTACAATTTCCTCCGCCGAAGACCGCCCAATCAATTCGATATACCGCCGGTTCGCGAGGGTAATATGATGCTCGGGGCCGGTCGTCACCATAATCCCCGCGGGAGCATTCAAAAAGAGTTCTCGGATCTGGATTCGCTCCGTCTCCGCCGCCGCTCGCAATTCCCTTTCCCGGCGCAATGCCTCCGCCTCCCAAATCGCGCTTGCGACCTGCTTTGCTATCTGCCCGTAGAATGCACGGTAGCTTTCATCGATGCGCTTTCTGATGCTGACGCCGGCCAGCAAAAAACCGATCGGCTCTTCCGCGTCCTGTGGAACGATGGGCAACGCGATGGCCTGCTGTGGGGGATGACCCCATGGCATTTGCGGCAGCGGCTCCAGTTGCATCGTGTTCAACACCAGCGTGCAAATTTCTCCACGCTCCACTGCAAGCAACTGCCGCCAGCCCTGCGACCTGCAATCCACTCTTCCGGGAAAATTCGGAGGGCCTGTCTGCGCCACCAACGTAGCCTTCGATCGGTCCGCGTCGAACAGGTAAATGGCCATAATGGGAAAATCGTATGGATTCGTGGACAACACCTTCGCCGCGGCGACGCAAGCTTCCTTTGCATTTTCCGATTTGGCGCCGGAAGCAGTGGCAAGATCGCGCAAAGTCCGCAGACGGCGCTCGCCGATCACGCGCTCGGTCATCTCAACCACTGGAGTAAAGACCCCGCCCACCAGGCCGGACTCGTCTCGTATGGGGCTGTAGGAGAAACTGAAATAGCATTCCTCCGGATACCCGTTACGCTCCAGCAACAGCAACAGATCCTCCGATATCGTCGCCTCCCCGCGCTCCATCACCTGGCTCAACATCGGCCCGATGATGTTCCATATCTCCGGCCATACCTCTCGCCCGGGGCTTCCCAACGCCCACGGGTGCTTGGTCCCGATCAGCGGCCGATAGGCATCGTTGTAAATTTTGACCAGGTCCGGTCCCCACCAGATCAGCACCGGAAAGCGGGAATTCAAGCATGTGCTGACGGAGGTCTTCAGGCTCTGCGGCCACTGCGCGGCTGGACCCAGCGGGGTCTTCGACCAGTCCAGCGCCCGTACAAGTGCGCCCATCTCGCCGCCGCCGGCAAGAAAATTGCGCTCTATTGTCGATCGCTTCTCCCGGACCATCCCAGGGGCCTCACCTTTCATTCCGCACCTGTTTCAGCACCGCGCGGTCTTCTTCCGTCAACGGCGCGTCAGCCAATAATTCCGGACGGTTCCGCAGCGTCTTCAACAGCGACTGCCTGCGCCGCCAGCGGCGAATCTCCTCGTGGTTGCCGGAACTCAGCACCGCCGGAACTTCCGCGCCACGAAATTCTGGCGGACGAGTGTAATGAGGATAATCCAGAAGCCCCTCCGAATCGCAACTAGATCGCGGCGGTCTGCCAACTTCCTGCTCTGCCAAAGGCCCAGGGGGATGTTCCTCCGTGCCGCCGGACTTCGCCGCAAAACTTTCATAGCGAGCGGAATCTTCATTGCCCAGCACTCCAGGCATCAACCGGCTCACCGCGTCCACAACCACCGCAGCCGCCAATTCCCCGCCAGAAATCACATAGTCGCCAATCGAAAGCTCAGTATCCGCCAGCAGTTCGCCGACACGTTCATCCACGCCCTCATAACGTCCGCACAAAAAGACGACTCGATTCAGACCCGCCAGTTCCCTCGCCACGGCCTGCGTGAACCTCTTTCCCTGCGCGGAGAGCAATATTACGCGTTCACGGCCCACGTCGCGCCCGCCTTTTTCCGCGATGCCCAGCGATTCGACGGCCCGAAACAGCGGCTCCGGCTTTAGCACCATGCCCTCGCCGCCGCCGAAAGGCCGGTCATCCACCGTCTTATGCCGGTCAGTCGTAAAATCCCGCAAGTTGTGAATGCCAATGCGGACGCGCCCCTGTTCAATCGCGCGACCCAGCACTCCGTGCTCGAACACGCCCGCAAAGAACAGCGGGAACACCGTAACAATATCGAATTGAATTGCCCTCGCCGTCATCCCTTCCGCCCTGCAATTCCCGTACTGCTGGAGGCCATCTATCGATCGAATGTATAAAGGTCGTCATTCTATGGCGAGATCAATTCAGCCTTAGTCCTTTTTCCACTTGATTCCGCATCCAATGCTGGGCCGCTGCTCCGTCGCAATCGGCTTGCCTGCCAGCAAGCTGTCGATCGCCGCGCGCAGATCCCGTCCATCGACAGGGACACCGTTTCCGGGGCGGCTGCCGTCAAGCTGGCCGCGATAGACCAGTATCTTGTTCGCATCGAAAAGATAAAAATCCGGCGTGCAGGAGGCGTGAAACGCCCGCGCAACCTGCTGGCTTTCGTCGTACAGATACGGAAATTGAAATCCATGTTCCTTTGCCTGCGCCCGCAATCCCGGCGGAGCATCGTCAGGATATGTTTCGGCATCGTTGCTGGAGATCGCCACAATCCCAATCCCACGACCCGCATAATCGCGCCCCAGCCGCGCCAGTTCATGATTTACGTGTTGCACAAACGGACAGTGCGCGCATAGAAACATCGCCAGCAACCCGCGCGCGCCTGCAATCTCATCTCGCGTGACCATCCTGCCGGAAATCGTATCCGGCAGCGAAAAATCCGGCGCCGTTGTCCCCAGCGCAAGCATGTTGGAAGCCGTGTGCGGCATTTCATTCTCCTTCGGCACCGATCCTGCCAATGCCATCCTAGCAAGTCCGTATCAATCCTAGAATAGGACGCGGCTCCCGTTTCTCCGAACTTTACGTAGCAATACTGACAAGCCTGGGTGCCCCAGCTCTCGATTCTGAGACCTGGGCTTATTGCTCTAATTCACAAATGTGCGGTCAGTTCCCATGTTAGGATTGCGGCACATAAGAACAGAGCTATAAGTCTGCGGTATATGAAGCTTCGCAATCGAGGAGGAAACATTGCGCCACGCCATCGTTCTTCTGCTCTCAATTTGCACTCTGCCTCCCGGCCTTTCTCGCGCGATCTTCGCCCAACAGCAGGACACTTCGCCAATGCTCGGGTTTTCCGCCGCCAGCGCCAAAACCGAACTCGACCTCGAGAAACGCTTTGCCGCTATACCCGATCCGCAACGCATGCGCGCCAATATGAAGTTGCTCAGCGCCCGGCCGCATCACGTCGGCTCGCCCTACGACAAGCACAATGCCGAATGGATTCTGGCACAGTATAAAAAATGGGGCTGGGACGCTCACATCGAGACCTTTCTACCGCTTTTCCCCACTCCGAAGATCAGGCTGCTGGAGATGGGCAGTTTTCGCGCCCGGCTTCAGGAACCTCCGTTCGCGGTTGACCCAACCAGCAATCAGCAAGACGAACAATTACCGACCTACAACGCCTACTCTCCCGACGGAGACGTAACGGCCCCCCTGGTCTATGTGAACTACGGCCTGGTTGAAGATTACGAACAACTGGCCCGCTATGGCATTTCCGTCAAAGGCAAAATCGTCATCGCGCGCTACGGCAAATCCTGGCGCGGCATTAAGCCCAAGCTGGCTGCTGAACATGGAGCGATCGGCTGCATCATTTATTCCGATCCCGCCGACGATGGATATGACGTGAACCAGGTTTACCCTGATGGCCCCATGCGTCCCGCGCAAGGAGTACAGCGTGGAAGCGTGCTCGATGCGCCGCTGTATCCCGGCGATCCGTTGACCCCCGGCATCGGCGCAACGGCCAATGCCAAGCGCTTGAACGTAAAAGATGCGCCTTCAATAGCAAAGATTCCCGTGCTGCCCATCTCATACGGCGATGCGCAACCGCTCCTGGCCGCGCTTCAAGGCCCGGCTGTTCCTGCAAATTGGCGAGGCGGCCTTCCCATCACCTATCGCATCGGGCCATCAATTCAGAAGGTCCATCTCAAGCTCGCCTTCAACTGGGACCTGAAGCCGGTCTACGACGTAGTCGCCACCATGCGCGGCTCTGAACAGCCCGACGTATGGGTGCTGCGCGGCAACCACCACGATGCCTGGGTGAATGGCGCGGACGACCCTCTCTCTGGACAAGTCGCGTTGCTCGAAGAGGCCCGCGCGATCGGTCAGCTTGCCGCTGCCGGATGGCGACCGAAGCGCACAATCATCTATCTGTCGTGGGACGGCGAGGAGCCAATGCTGCTTGGCTCAACCGAGTGGGCCGAGGAGCACGCGGCAGAGCTTCGCAAACACGCCGCCATTTACATCAACAGCGATGGCAACGAGCGCGGCTACCTGTTTGCCTC
>JBOGLY010000320.1:0-4667 GCA_050746425.1 Acidobacteriaceae bacterium | reverse complement strand
GATCCGAACGGCGCGGTCGTTCCCGGGGTGACGGTGACGGCCACAGAAGAGGCGACCGGCATTGAGAGCACGGCGGTGACCGATGCGAGCGGCTTCTACAGTTTTCCGGCCCTCGCGATCGGCACCTACGATGTGACGGTGAGCCATGCAGGATTTCGAGATTTCCGCGACAATGCGATCACACTCAATGTGAACTCCGCCATCCGAGTCGATGTCAAGCTGCAGGTTGGTTCAGTCTCGAATACGGTAACAGTGAAAAGCGACACGCTGCAGGTGGAGACGCAGAGCAGCCAAATGGGCATGGTCATTGAGGGCGCGAAGATGGTCGCGCTGCCCCTTAGTGGACGCTCCTACCTGAGCCTGATACCTCTGCAACCTGGGGTTTCTCCTGTGCCCTATTCCAGCACGAACGGCTACACCGCATCGCCAGGGGTGTCGGGCAATCTAAACGCGGGGACATGGACCATCAATGGTGGCCGACCTGGATCGAACGGTTACATGGTTAATGGGGCCGATGCGCAGGAAGGCGCGCAGAGTGTCGCGGCGCTCGTGCCGAATCTCGATTCGATTGCGCAGTTTCGCATTATTACAAACAACTTCAACGCTGAGTATGGAAATTACAGCGGCGGACAGGTGAACGTGGTCACCAAGTCCGGGACCAACCATTTTCATGGCGATGCTTTCGAGTTTCTGCGCAACACCGATCTGGACGCGAAGAATTATTACTCCAACAATCGCGGACCCTACAGACAGAACATATTTGGCGGCACGGTGGGCGGTCCGCTGCGGAGAAACCACGCCTTCTTTTTTGTCGATTATCAAGGAACCCGGCAAACAATAGGACAAACGACGACGGTTGTCGTCCCTTCGCTCGCCGATCGCGGCGGGAACCTGATCGATCAGGCGTCCGCTCTGGAATCATCCGACCCGGCAAATGGAGGCTCCGGCGTTGTGGGGCCCTACTGGGCGTCCCTTCTTTCCTCGCGACTGGGCTACAACGTCACTCCTGGAGAGCCATATTACACGGCTGGATGCACGGACACAACGACGTGCGTATTTCCCAATGCTGTAATCCCGCAAAGCGCATGGGATCCGGTTTCGGTGAAGACGCTGCAATACATTCCGACGCCAAATACAGTTTTGGGCGGTGGCGTTCCGGGTTATGAGACCTCGGCTTTCCCGCAAACCTTGCAGGATGACAAAGGCGGTCTGCGCGGAGACATGCACACTCGCTTTGGCGCTTTGTTCGGATACTATTTTCGCGATAAATACGACTACGTCAATCCTTACAACAGCGTAAATATCCCTGGATGGGCGCAAGGTTTTCCTGGCATCACGCAGATGGCGAACATAGGCCTGACGACGACGTTCGGTTCATCTTTAGTGAACGATGCGCGATTGGTGTACCTGAGAGATTCGATGGCGGGAGGAGTTGGCATTCAGGGAGAGAACATCAGCCTCGCTTCTCTGGGCTTCAACACGCCGTGGAACGACACGGGCGGACTTTCGGCTGTCGATCCGAAGCAGGAGGGCGTGCCGTTAATCGTCACGAACCGATGGGCGTTTGGGGCGAGCGCGGGCGCTCAGTACCAGGCCAACAATACGTTCCAGGTCATTGACAACCTCACCAAGATCGTCGGGACGCACAGTCTTCAGTTCGGAGTAGACGTGCACTACGACCAGATCAATGAACTGTACGCGGCTGGAATCAACAACGGTTATTTCTACTTCAGCGGCAATGAGACTGGGCTCGACTACGCGGATTACCTGTTGGGAGCTGTGAATGGTTTTTATCAGGGCGGACCGACTCGTCTGGACTCCCGCAGCAAGTACGTGGGCGTGTATGCTCAGGACAGTTGGCGCGCCTTGCCAACCTTGACTTTGAACTACGGTCTGCGCTGGGAGTACGACACGCCGTGGTATGACACCCAGAACAAACTCTCGACGCTGATTCCGGGCGAGCAATCGCTGACGTTTCCGGGAGCGCCGCTTGGTCTGGTGGTTCCGGGCGACCCCGGGGTGCCGAAGACGCTGTCGCCCGTGCAGCACCTCCACTTCGCCCCCCGGTTCGGACTGGTCTATGCGCCCGATATTGAGAACGACAATTGGCTGAGAAAAATTGTCGGTGGACCGGGCAAGTTCAGCATTCGAACCGGCTACGGCATTTTCTACCAGTCCTTCGCGGACGTGGAAGAATTTGGCAACGCTGGCGGCGCGCCCTACGGAGAATTCTGGGGCAGCCCCGTGCCTCCCATATTCAATTCACCGTACATCGATCGGGCGACCGGGCATTTCGAAGGAATCAAATTTCCGTTTCATTTTCCGCCGCTGAACGTGTCCCCAACTAATCCGGACAGCACTTATAACTGGGCCCAGGCAGAGCCGCTTTCCTCGAAATATTTCTATCCTAAAAATGTGTTGCCCTACACGGAGGAATGGGAGCTTGGGATCCAACGACAATTGGGAACCCACACGGTGTTAGGTCTGGCTTATGTTGGGACTGTCGGCCGTCATCTAATGACCCTTGAAGAAGCAAACCCGGGAAACCAGGCATTATGCCTGTATTTAAGCAACCCGGCAAACCTTGCTCCCGGCGTAACGCCGTGCGGGCCGGGCGGTGAGAACGCTACGTATACCGAGGCGGATGGCACAGTCATTAACGGAACGCGCCAACCTTTCGGATCCACGGATTTCGGCAGCAACACGTATGAAATTACCGCGGCCAGCAGCAGCTACAACTCGTTTCAGGCAAGTCTCCAGCACCAGGAAAAGTATGCGGATTTCCTGATCTCCTATACCAAGGCGAAGGAAATCGGTAACAGTTCGGACGATTTCGACAATACAAATCCGATCAATCCAGAGTTGAGCCGCGGCTTGAATTTAGCTACGGTTCCAGACTATCTGGCCGTCAGCTATCAGGTGCAATTGCCCTTCTACAAATTTCTGGGCAACGGGCCTGTGGCAAGGGTGTTTACCGCTGGATGGGCGCTGAATGGTATTTCAACTTTCCAGACCGGCTCGCCAGTACAGATTAAGGAAACCGACGACCACTCTCTTGCCGGCGCAAACGGAACGATCATCGACGAGCCAAACTTTTCCAACAACGGCAGCCCGCTTTTCCTCGACAAAAACCCCCGTCACTGTCGGATGAACAGGGGCAATTGCCAGGGATATTTCAATGCCAATTACTTTACTGCTGAACCTCTGGGTCATTTTGGAGATTCGCCGCCGGAATTCTTTGTCGGTCCAGGATCGCAGGACTGGGACATGGCTTTGGTGAAGGACACGCAACTCCATAGCACGACCAGCCTGCAAATCCGGGTAGAAGCGTATAACGTTTTCAACCATGCGAACTTTGGGAACCCAGACGGCAACTACAGCGATGGACCGGGCAGCTTTGGATACGTTAACTCGGCAGGAGCTCCTCGCGTGATGCAGGTTGCGATGAAGTTGCTGTTCTAACAATGCCTCCTTGAACTGCTCGAGGACCTGGCGGATGACACGCGATCCGCCCGGTCCTTTTTTTATTGACGATTGACTGAAGCTGGAGAATTCAAAAATGTCAAAGGCAATAACCGCATGTGTGGTCGCCGTGGCATCGCTGCTTATCGCAGGCCCGCTGTTTTCGCAGGATGTAGCGGCGGACAAGGACGGGAATTCGAGACGCAATGAGCAGCGCTTGAGCTTCCAAACGCATCAACTGTGGACGCCGCGGACCAATCTGAATGCGGATGTTGCCATGGTGTATGGCATCGACCCGACTATGTCGGCGCGAATGAATTCCTGGCGCGACCACGGCTATCTTGTGCAGGTGATGACCGGAGTCGCATGGGGCGAGTATCAGGGTTACCTCGACGGTAGATTTGACGGACACTTTCATTGGGACGAGGCGCAGAAATATTCCGATGGCAGATTGTCTTTGCACGGTGACATGAAGCGAATCACGCCCTACATGTCGCCAAATCTGGAGTATGGACGTTTTCTTTTTTCGCGCGTCAAGCAGGCGCTGGAGGCCGGTGCGGGGGCAATCTATCTGGAAGAGCCGGAATATTACGCGGACACGGGTTGGTCGGACAATTTTAAGCGCGAGTGGAAAGCATATTACGGGGAGGACTGGCGGCCGCCCAATTCATCTCCGGATGCGCAATACCGCGCTTCGAAATTGAAATATTTTCTTTATCGCCGGGCGCTGGGACAGGTCTTCAAATCAGTGAAGCAATACGGCGACGAGCACGGCCTTAATATCCCTTGCTATGTAGCGACCCATTCGTTGATTAATTATGCGCAATGGACAGTGGTCAGCCCGGAGTCATCGTTGATCGACGTGGGGGCCGACGGATATGTCGCGCAGGTTTGGACGGGAACGGCGCGCACTCCAAATGTGTACGAAGGAAGGCTCAAGCAGCGTACCTTCGCGACCGCATTTCTTGAATACGGGTCGATGCAGGATCTGGTGCGCGCGTCCGGGCGGCGGGTCTGGTACCTAAATGATCCAGTGGAGGACAACCCCAAGCACACATGGGCGGATTACCGGACGAATTGGGAGAGTACCTTGACGGCCTCCCTATTGAACGCGGAAGTGTCGCGAGTTGAAGTTATGCCATGGCCAGATCGTGTGTTCAATTCGCGGCATCCAGTTGGGCCCGTACCTACGAATCGTGACACAC
>JBOGLY010000319.1:0-4670 GCA_050746425.1 Acidobacteriaceae bacterium | reverse complement strand
GGTCAATGCTGTGGCCTTTGAAAAAGATGTTGGAAACAGGCTCACTGAGACTTCCGCCAGAAAGAATCCTGTAGCTGGAAATGCTGCCGCTGCTGTAGTCGGCCACGAACAACGCGCGACCGGTGTGGTCGGTGGTCAGGTTGGCGGGCGCGGAACCGCCGGAAGGAACGACGTTTTTTGCCAGCAGCTTGCCGGTCGTGTGATCCACGGCGAATGCGGAGACGGTGCCGGAATGCCTTGCCAGTTCATTTACCGCGTATAGGTCGTTATGGTTTGGAGAGAGGGTGATGAAACTGGGATTCGGAGTTTTTGCGGCCAGACCGATTTCGGCCATCTCGCCGGACTCCGGCATCCAGCGGTATACGTAGACCCCCTGGCTGGTCTTTTTGGTGTAGGTGCCAATATAAATTCGTTTCATTCGCCGGTCCCTCCCCCAGGATATTTGACTGGCAATCGGAAGACTTGCAAGACCCATCATGCAGTTGCGCCGGGTGATTTTTTTCATGTCCTCAAGTGTAACTCGCAGCATTGTATTATGGCTTGATCACGCATAACTGGAAGCGGCGGTCTTGTTTTTAGTTCCGCGTTCGGCTTCCGCGCGCTCGATATAGCCGCTGTCGCGCAGTGCCTGCAGCGGATCTTCGGCGAGGTCGCGCTCGCGCCGCCATTGTTGCAACGCAGGGCGCACATCCGTCCAGAACGCAGACCGCAGGCATTCCTCGGCCTCCACCAACCGGCATTCGCGTTGCAGTTCCGCAAGCCGCGCATGATCGACCAGGCAAGCCTTCGCGTACAGTTCCTGCGCGATCAATACCGTCTGCAGCATTGCCTCCACCTTATTTTTCAGGTTATGACTTTGATCCACGACATAGGCTGGCGCGACGGCCTTCGGATGCTCCGAACGATACGACAAGATCTCATGGAACAGACGGAAGACCTGATATGGGTCGATAGAGCCAAGCGTGAGATCGTCATCGGCGTATCGGCGATCGTTGAAGTGGAATCCTCCAAGCAGTTTTTCATGCAGCAGCCATGCCAGAATCTGCTCTATGTTCTGGCCTTGATAATGGTGGCCAGTGTCGACCAGAACATATGCCTGCGGACCGGCGGCTCGGGCAAACAACATGGCCATTCCCCAGTCGGCAATATCGGTGTGGTAAAACGCGGGCTCGAACGGCTTGTATTCCACCAGCATTCGCTGACCGGGCGCAAGGGCGGCATGGGTCCGCGACAGACCCTCGTGAAACCAGTCGATGCGATGCCGAATATTTTGCGTACCGGGATAGTTGGAGCCGTCGGCGAACCAGAGGGAAACATCGACATTATCAAGCTCCCGTGCGATTGCCACCGATTCCAGCACGTGATCGAGCGCCTGCTGCCGCACTGCTGGATCGGGATTGCCGAAGGAACCGTATTTGTAATTCTGGCTCTCAAAAACATTTGGGTTGATGGCTCCCGCGCGAATCCCGTAGTGCCGACTTAAATCGCGCACTTTCGCAACATCCCCGATGCCATGGGGAAAGTCCCACAAAACGTGCAGCGCCATGCTCGGGCTTGCGCCGGAAAGTTGATGCACCTGCGCGGCATCGGCGAATTTCTCTTCCAGCGTGTGCGCTGCGGATGGCTGCACGAATTTTCCAAAGCGAGTGCCCGTGTTGGCGAACCCCCACGAAGGCAACTCAATCGCAAAGCGATCGAGCTGCTTCGAAATTAGTTCGGCAATGTTCTGTGAATTTGAATTGGACTTGCCCGGAGTTGGAGCCATAGACAATTTCCTCGATAGGCGCTACCGCGCGGGTTGTGCGGGAGAAGAATGGATATTTTCAGCCGATTGCGCGTCCGATTGTGCCTTTACGTTTAGCCCGACAATCATTCCCGCCCAGTGAGAGACAGCTTCGTGATCCACACCCCCACGATACTCGCCTGATGGGCTGCGATGCATTCTGTCCAATGCAGCTAATTGGATCGAAAAATTGCCGAGCGTGGAACTTTCCTGCGCTCCACAGATGAGTTCCAGGCCAGCAGCGCGCTCGGTGAGGCGGTTCAGCAAAAGGTTCCTGCTGCCGCCACCCACCACGTAAAGGCGTTTTAAGCGCTTGCTGGTCAACGCTTCAATCTGATGCAGCACCTCGGCATAACGCACAGCGAGACTGTGAAGAATCAGGTTTATCATGGCCGGCGGCGATTCAAAAAAAGGCCTCGTGGAGACGCCTTTGCTCTCCAACTGCGCGGCGATTCGTTCCGGCATTTGTCCAGGCGTTAGAAACCGTGGGTCATCCACGTCGAGAAAAACTTCCGGCGCGGGCAGCACCGCGGCCGCTTCGATGAGCTGCGTCGCTGTGCGATGTTCCCCATCTTGTTGTCGCCACACTTCCATGCACTGGTCCAGGAGCCATAGGCCGCTGACATTGCGCAGAAAGCAGATTTTTCCTCCGACTCCGCCTTCATTGGTGAAATTCAGTCGCGCGGATTCGGGGCCGGCACAGGGCTGGTCAAGCAACGTGCCGACAAGAGACCACGTACCGGAGCTGATGTAGGCCCAATCGTCGCCTTGTGCGTGAATACCGGCAATGGCCGAGGCGGTATCGTGGCAGGCGGGCGCAATCAGCAACGTATCGCGTAGCGCATTCAATTCGGACAGCGACCCCTGCAAGCGGCCAACAATTGATCCCGGAGCGACAATTTCCGGCGCGGCGGAAATGTCGAGGCCGGCAGCGGCGAAGACCTCTTGCGACCACTGTTGCTTGCCGAGGGCCACCATTCCAGTGTGGGTCGCATTCGTGTACTCCGCAACAGGTTTCGCGCCCCACCGATAGAGCATGTACTCCGGCAGATTCAGCCAGCAAAGACCCTTCGGGATCCCGGCCATGCTATCGGCATACAACTGATACAGAGTATTGAGAGGAATCACTTGAATGCCGGTCAGAGCATAAAGTCGATCGGCTGGGATGCGACTGTGGAGCGACTGCATTGCTGGCCCGGTGCGCGGATCGCGATAGCAGAAAGGGTCCGCGATCGGTTGCAAGCGCACGGGACTTCCGGATGGGACTGCGGAATCGAGGCGCACATAGTCCACCGCCCATCCAGTGACTCCGACAGCGGCAATTCCTTCGCTCGCAATCGCGGCGCAGCGGCGGAGACCTTCGTCCGCAGATGCACACAGCAATTCGAGATTCCAGTACAGATGTCCCGCGCTCGAAACCGGCGCATTCGGAACGCGATGAACGATCTGGACACTTGGCCCATCAGCAAGCCAGCGAAGCAGTGAGACCCGGCAACTTTGCGCGCCAAGATCGACCGCGACCACTGCTCGCCGATCGACTGGAGGATTCACCGGAGAAAAGCCTCGGTGAGTCCGCCGTCGACAGGAATAATGTGGCCGCTCGTGCAGCGCGCCTCCGGGCCAGCCAGGAACAAAATCGCGCGGGCACAGTCGAGTGGGTCAATCGGCTGATGGGTCAGGGTACGCTGCGCATAGAAGTCGGCCAGCAGATTGCGGAGAGCATCGTCGCTCGACGACTCATCGAAGACGATGTTGTATTTTTTCAGGGAAGCCAGGACGCGCTCACGCGGAAACATGGTCGATCCGCGAATGACAGTCGCAGGGCTGATGCCATTCACGCGAACCAACGGCGCGAGCGAGACCGCCAGCTCGCGGACTAAATGGCTGACGGCGGCCTTGCTGACGTCATATGCCTCGCTGCCGTGCTTGGCAACCACCGCGTTGGCGGAACTGGTTAGCACGATGCTCGCGTCCAGGCCTTGCTCGCGAAAAATGCGCGCTGCTTGCTCGGCCAGGAAGTAGTTCGCCGTCACGTTAATTTCAAGCGTCCTTCCCCACTGCGTGGGAGACGTTGTATTGTCCGCCGTTGCGGGAAAAAGGGCCGCCGTGTTGATCACCAGATCAAGACCTCCGCACAGGGAGAGCACGGACCGCAACGCGGAATGGATTGAGCGTTCTTGTGTAATGTCGATTTCAATCGCATGGGCGAAATCCCGCCCGTGGAGTTTCGAAATTTCCGCGGCGACTGCCTCGGCGGCTGAAAGGTTGCGATCGGCTATTGCGACGGCGGCGCCATTCGAGGCAGCCAGAATGGCGACCTCCCGCCCGATGCCGCTTCCTCCACCGACCACCATGGCAACGCGACGGCTGAGCGGTTTCTCTGGCGGCTGGCGGCGAATTTTCGCTTCCTCCAACGCCCAGTACTCAATTCGGAATGCGTCCCGCGTGGGCAGCGCAACGTAATTTGAGTAGCACTGAAAAGCCGACGACGGGGCTGCCGGGCCGGCTTGCGGAAATTCCACTGCCTCTTTTTTGCCAGCGGTCTGATCAGCGAGAGCGGAGGCGCCCTCCATCACATGGATTGCGTTGATGTAGAACTCAGACACGAGACGAGACTCCGTCCGGCTCTTGGCGAAGGTGAACATACCGAGGCCGGGAATCAGCACCACCGCTGGCACCGCGGGCCGCATGGCTGGAGAGTCGGGCACTGCATACGATTGATAGTAGGCAGCGTAATCGTGACGATATTGCTCCAGGTCCTTATCCAGGGCGGCGCGCAGTTCCGCAATACCCTGCGACGGATTCCAGTGAACATAGAGGGGCCGGACCTTTGTGCGGATGAAATGGTCAGGGCAGCTTGTGCCCAGCCATGCCAGCTTTTCAGCCC
>JBOGLY010000318.1:0-4684 GCA_050746425.1 Acidobacteriaceae bacterium | reverse complement strand
ATGGTATGGTTCATCAATTCCACCGCGCCCTGAGAGACGGGCAAAAGCAAAAGCAGAAACGCAATCGCCAAACTGCCCAGCGGATTGTACCTGGGGACCAAGGGAAGAATGATTGCAGCTATCGCCAGAAGCGCAATAATCTGAATCCCGCCGATATAAAAATCGTCTGGGTCGGAGCGCAACAACGAACGCACGCGGTCTCGCACTCGAGGACGGAAACCGCACCGCTTGCGGAGTTCTGCCAGCCCATCGTCGACCAGATAATAGCCAACGTGAGAAAGGCGCGTCGTGATGCGTTCATCGACGCTGGGCTGCCGCGATACATTGCGCGCCAGCGTCAGCGCCATGCGCGCAACTTCAACTTCATTCATGGCTGAGCGGCCCGCAAGTTTGGCGACTGACATTCGGTACATGTCGCGACTTTCAAAGTCCATGCGCGCGTATGCGTTGGCGGGGTCCTGACGCAGAATCTCTTCAAACGGAACCAGAGGCTCGAGAATGTTCGACCATACAGGCAGGCTCACCTCATGGAGGCACAGCAAAGACGCATCGAGGGCAGCATCGCTGGCCGGCAAATTGCTGAAAGCTCCCGCGGCCTGGGCCAGAACCTCTTCCAGCAGCGCCAGTTTCAACGCGATCGGAAACGTCCACAATTCCCGCAGGCTCAGCGGCTCTTCCGCCTGGAACCCCTGTAAAAAACTAGATAGCGCGGACAGGCTCCACTGGTATTTTGAAGCGTTCAACAAAGCTTGTGCGACGCCGAAAATCCGCGGGGTTTCGCGACCCGTGACGCTGCGTGCAAAAGGCAACTTCGTCAGAACGCGTAACGAACTCTGAACTTCGATCGCGGAGGAACGCAACAGGCGAGTACTGCTTTCCAAACGCTGAATGCCGGATGCTTTCTCCGTCCGCTTCGACGCCTGCTGACGGCGGACTTGCTCTTCTGTGTAGCGCGTGAGGGCAAACGCGGAAGCTACCGTCAACAGGGTCTGCTCTCGAAATTGACTCGCGCTGGAATGTTGGACCAGCAGCGCTTGCCGGCTTGCGAAAGCGCACCCCTGGGCACTCAAATCCTGGCGAATCGTGGTAGAGGAATTCATCGGTAGCTCGCCGCCTGCATTTCGAACATTTCCGCGTAGAGGCCCCCGCGCCGAATCAGGTCTTCATGGGTGCCTTCTTCCGTCAAGACTCCGTGGGAAAGAACGACGATCCGGTCCGTCATCTTTACGGTAGAAAAGCGATGCGAGATCAGCAGCGCCATTTTCCCTTGGGTCAGTTCGGCAAACCGTTGAAAGACTTCCTGCTCGCTGCGCGCGTCCAGCGCCGCCGTCGGCTCATCCAGAATCAGCAATTGCGCATCGCGCAAGTAGGCCCGCGCCAGCGCCATACGTTGCCACTCGCCCCCGGAAAGGTCGACGCCGCCTTCAAATCGCCGCCCGAGTTGCTGATCGATTCCTCCAGCGAGACGAGCGATCACCTCGTCCGCCAGACTCATTTCCGCAGCTTGCTCTATGCGGTCCAGGCGATCTCGCTGCTCAATGCGACCGACCGCGATGTTATCTCTCGCTGTCATCTCATAGCGCATAAAATCCTGAAATATCACTCCGATTTCATGGCACAGATCTTCCATGTCGTATTCCCGCAGATCGACGCCATCGACCAGGATCTGGCCCTCCGTCGGGTCATACAAACGTGTGATGAGCTTTACGATGGTGGTTTTGCCTTGTCCGTTTTCTCCGATCAGCGCCACCCGCTCTGTTGGTCGCAGGTAAAAATTGAAGTCCTTCAGCACCAGCCGCGTAGTCCCAGGATAGGCAAAAGAGACATTGCGGAACTCGATGCCCTGTCGTATCGGTCGCGGAATTTTGATGGCGTTCGGCTTCGACCGCACCGTAGGCTCCATGGCAAAAAAGCCGAGGAGGTCCGTCAAAAATAGCGCCTGGTCGGCGACCCCGGAGGCATTCACAAAGATCTGCTGCAGGTTTGCGCTTACCTGAAGAATCGCGTTGATCAAGACAGCCAACTCCGCAATGGTGAACTTTCCGCGGAATGTGCCCCAGAGCGCCAGCGCATAGGCACTGTAATATCCCGCCGTGGCCAACATCGAAAGTAGCACGCTCACGAAGAGGCGACGCTTGGAAAGATCAACGTTCTGGTCGAAAATCGTGTTCGCCATACCGCGAAAACTGCTCACTAGAAAATCGCGCAGCCCAAACAGCTTCAATTCCTTCGCGGCCTCTTTGCTGCCGCCCACATCGCGCAGATAATCCATTTTCCGCCGCATCGGCGTCTGCATGAAATTCTTGGCATATCCCAAAAAGGCGAAGTGGCTTTCGCCCAGCAGCGCGGGAATGGTTCCAGCGATCAACAGCAACAAGAGAAACGGAGAATATTTTGCGATGTATACCGACAGGGCAAGGGTAGTCAGTACCTGCTGGGTCAGCGTGCCCATCATCTGGATCATGGCGATGCGGTCAGTCGCCTGCGCCTTGGCGCGCTCCAGTCGATCGTAGTAATCCGGGTTCTCAAATGCCGTGATGTCGAGCTTAGAAGCGTGCTCGATGACCCGAATGCTGATGTGCTGCATGTAAAGATCGCCCAGCAGGCTATCGCAAAATCCGATCGCGCGGCTCAGGATGGCGGCCAGGGATGCCAGCCCGAATTCAAGCGCGACCATCCACCAGAAATGAGGGTCAAGCGGGGTATGCTTTGTAATGGCGGTGTCAACTGCCTGAATCAGCCACCGAGAAACACCCAAAACCGCGACCGGCAGCACCGCCAGCGCGACCCGCAGCATCATGGACCATAACACCGTCTTTGGTCCGCATTCCCAGACCATGCGCATCACGGGGGGTATGTTGCGCATCGCGTTCAGCCGTGATCGCCAGGTGTCGCCGTACGATTTGTTAGGTCTAGTTTCTGTCACTGCTGGCCGGCGACGCATCTATATTGCTATGGTCAGGAATCTTTTCAACCGCGTGAGGATTGAAATCTCACTCGGCTTGGCGTTAATGATGGACTGCGATGGATTCCAATAACCCTCAGCTTAGATGAAGATACATGCTTTTTGTTTGTATTCTTCAAGTTGAGTCGTTCTGGCATAAATTGGCGAATATGGCGCAAAGACCTATTGAATCCTGTGGCGTGATTGGCGATTTACACACCGTGGCGCTGGTGGCAACGGACGGCACCATCGACTGGTGCTGCCTGCCGCGCTTCGATTCGCCCAGCGTGTTTGCCGCTTTGCTGGATGAAAACAACGGTGGGTACTTCCGTCTGGCCCCGGAACAAGCCGGGACCAACCGCCAGATGTACATGCCGGGAACAAATGTTCTGCTCACCCGGTTTCTGCGACCGGAAGGGGCCGGAGAAGTCATCGACTTTATGCCGACCCGCGGCGACAAAAGCCAGCAGAGCGAGACGATCATGCATGAAATTGTCCGCATTGCGAGGTCGGTACGCGGCGAGGTGCGTTTCCGGCTTGAGTGCGCTCCGGCCTTCAATTACGCTCGCTCGCCGCATCAGGCGACTCCGATGGAGAGCGGCGTTCTATTCGAGTCTGAAAAAGATCGCATGGTCCTGCTCGGTCCCGGCGAATGGCAAATCGATGCAGGCAAAGCGATTCTGGAATTTTCGCTGCAATCGGGGCAGACCGCGGAGTTTGCCCTGCGTTACATCACACGCGACGGCGCAGATGGACTGAAAGCGCCAGTCGATGGAAACAGGTTGATGAATGAAACCCTCGCCTTCTGGCGCGAGTGGGCTTCCCACTGCACCTACGAAGGTCGCTGGCGAGAGATGGTCCTCCGCTCCGCGCTGACGCTAAAGCTGCTGACCCATCATCCTACCGGCGCGATCGTCGCGGCACCGACATGCAGCCTTCCCGAGGAGATTGGCGGAGTGCGCAACTGGGACTATCGCTATACATGGGTACGCGATGCCGCCTTTACTGTGTACTCGCTGGTGCGCCTCGGGTTCCCGGAAGAGGCGACGGCGTTCATTCACTGGCTGGCCCAGCGAATTCATGAATCGACGGGCGCGCAAGGACCGTTGAACACGATGTACAGCATTGACGGCGTCAGCGATCTGCCGGAGTATACGCTCGACAATCTGGCTGGCTATCGCAACTCGCGCCCGGTGCGCATCGGCAATGCGGCGTCCGGCCAGTTGCAGCTCGATATTTATGGCGAGATGATGGACGCGATTTATTTGTACGACAAGCACGTCTCTCCAATTTCCTATGATCTGTGGATGCGCATCCATGAGGTGCTTGGCTGGGTCGCCGAAAACTGGAGCCAGCCCGACGATGGCCTGTGGGAAGTTCGCAGCGAGCGACAGCAGTTTGTCTATTCCAAGTTGCAATGCTGGGTCGCCTTGGATCGCGGCATTCGCCTGGCAACCCAGCGCAGTCTTCCGCTCGATCGCGTGAAGCTGGAGACGGAACGGGACCTCATTTTTGCATCGATTATGGAAAATGGCTGGGACGCAAAGCGGCAGAATTTTACTCAGTCCTACGAGTCCAAATCGCTGGACGCAAGCAACCTTATGATGCCAGTGGTCATGTTCATCGCGCCCAGGGATCCGCGCATGCTAAGCACCATCGATCGCACCATGGAGACGCTTGTCTCCGACAGTCTGGTCTATCGATATGAACTGGATGGAAAGCTTGCGACCAAGGATGGCT
>JBOGLY010000317.1:0-4693 GCA_050746425.1 Acidobacteriaceae bacterium | reverse complement strand
AATTTCAGGTGTTGGCGGACGAGCACGGAAATGTAATGTCGCTGGGCGAGCGGGAGTGCTCCATACAGCGACGGCATCAGAAGCTGATTGAAGAGGCGCCGTCTTTGCAGGTGACGCCGAAGATGCGGGAGGAAATTGGCGCCACGCTGAAGAGATGCCTGGAAACCATCGGATACATGAACGCCGGCACGGTGGAATTTCTGATGGATGAGGACGGCAAACTGTACTTCATCGAAATGAATACGCGCATTCAGGTGGAGCATCCGGTGACGGAACTGGTAACCGGTATTGACCTGGTGAAAGCACAGTTCCGCATTGCCGCCGGGGAAAAATTGAGCGAGATCGTCACCAAGCCGGTGGAGATTCGCGGTCATGCGATCGAATGCCGCATCAATGCCGAGCATCCGGAAAAGTTCACTCCTTCGGCGGGAAAGATCACGGTGTTCAATCTGCCGGGCGGAAATGGCGTGCGCGTCGACACTGCGCAATACGCGGAAGGCGTTGTGCCGCCGTACTACGATTCTCTGATCGCCAAACTGATTGTGCATGGGTCGAACCGAGAGGAAGCGGTGGCGCGAATGGAGCGGGCGTTGAGCATGTTTGTGGTTGAAGGAATCCATACCACGATCCCGCTGCATGAAAGAATTTTTGCGGACGAGGATTTTCGTGTTGGCGCGTTCGATACGAAATTCATGGAGCGCTTCTTCGAGCGCGAGAAGATGCGCAAGGAAGCCGTTCTCCAGTAGCCGACATGATTCCTGCTCTCTACGCAATTCTGGACACCGAGCTGCTGGCTGCGCGCTCGCTGCGACTGATGTCCATCGCGGCTGAACTGGCAGCGGCCGGGGTGACGCTGATGCAGTACCGCAACAAGTCCGGCGGCAGCCGCGCGATGCTCGACAATGCTGCTGGGCTCAATGACCTTCGCGCAGGGAGAAATCTCAAGCTCCTGATGAACGACCGGCCTGACCTGGCGCTGCTGGCGGGCTTCGACGGCGTGCATGTGGGCCAGGACGATCTTCCAGCCGAAGACGCGCGCGCCATTATTGGTGGCGGCCGTTGGGTCGGCGTTTCGACAAACACCCCGGAGCAAGTGACGGAAGCCGACCGGACAACCTGCGACTATATTGCATTCGGACCAATCTTTCCGACTACATCCAGAATCAATCCAAACCCGACAGTGGGGCTTGCCGGCTTGAGCGCAGTGCGCAGGCTGACGGCGAAACCATTGGTGGCGATTGGCGGAATTACGCGCAGGAATTGCCGCAGTGTGATCGATGCAGGGGCGGATTCGGTGGCCGTGATATCGGACTTGCTGCCGGGAAGCGACAGTAGCGCCGCCGAAAAAACGGCGAGAGAGATTGCGGAGGAATTTATTTCGCTGCTTGGCAGCGACGTTGCTCGTTCAAATTGACCCGCTACCCGGGATTCAAATTGCTCGAAGCTGTCTCATAAACTGGAACTCCGATAGCGACGACTGGTATGAGACCCGCCTCGAAGCGGGTCTCACGCGCCGCGCCAACGCGAAATTGCATATTATGAGACAACTTCTATTGCTTCAAAGATTTTCGCTGGTACTGTAATAGGGTTGCCTAATTCCACCGCGGTTTGTCAGAATGGGTACCCGTTACGATTTCTGTGAAATGCTTTAGGAACACCGGGAGAAAGCACTGATCATGGCGAAACTCGGGGCGATCAAGCCGATGTCCGTGCTTCTCAGCGAAGCGCGCACAGAAGGCGAACACGAGCTGAAGCGGGCGCTGGGACCTCTGAACCTGATCACGCTTGGCATAGGCGCGGTGATCGGCGCGGGCATTTTTGTCTTGACCGGTCAGGCGGCGGCGATCCATGCGGGTCCGGCGGTCGCGCTGAGTTTTGTGCTTGCCGGCATCACCTGCGCTTTTGCAGGCCTGTGCTATGCGGAGTTTGCCGCCCTGATTCCGATCGCGGGCTCGGCCTACACCTACGGCTACGCCACCCTGGGTGAATTCGTTGCTTGGATGATCGGCTGGGACCTGGTATTGGAATACGCCTTTGGCGCGGCGACCGTAGCTTCTGGCTGGAGCGGGTATCTGGTCAGCCTGCTGGCCGATTTTCACATCTACGTGCCGCCGCAATTGACCACCACGCCGGGCACGGCCCTCTACTTGTATCAGGGTCAATGGCTGCCGCGCATGTCTTTGCCCATGGGCATGAATGTGGCGGGCATGCAGCACGTTACGGGAGCATTCAACCTGGTCGCATTTCTGGCGATTCTGGCGGTCACGGTGATCCTTGTAATTGGAATCGAGGAATCGGCGAACCTGAATACGGCGATGGTACTAATCAAGTTGGCCGCCGTGGGTATATTCCTCGTCATCGGCATCGGATTCCTGATCCATCATCCGCACATTCACAAAATCAATTGGCACCCGTTCATTCCGCCATCGCAAGGACCGGGCCGCTACGGATGGGGAGGCATTACGGCCGGGGCCGCTTCCATTTTCTTTGCTTATATAGGATTTGACGCGGTGTCGACAGCCGCGCAAGAAGCGAAAAATCCGCAGCGCGATATGCCCATCGGCATTCTGGGCACGCTGATTATCTGCACGATTCTGTATATCGCCGTCTCGGTAGTAATGACGGGCATGGTGAGTTACAAAACCCTGGATGTTGCCGATCCTATGGCCCTGGCGATCGATGCGACTGGAATTGCCTGGGGCAGCATTCTGGTCAAATTTGGCGCCGTTTTCGGCCTGGCCACTGTGATGCTGGTGATGCTTCTCGCACAGAGCCGCATCTTTTACTCCATGTCGCGGGATGGATTGTTGTGGAAGTGGGCGGGCAAGATCCACCCCCGCTTTCGGACGCCTTATCTTTCCAACATCATCGTCGGTATTATCGTCGCGTTCCTGCCGGCAGTTTTGCCCATCAACCGCCTGGCGGAACTAGTGAACATGGGCACGTTGCTGGCTTTCGCGATTGTCTGCGCCGGAGTGTGGGTTCTGCGGCGGCGGATGCCCGACCTGCCTCGACCCTTCAAAACGCCATGGGTGCCGGCGGTGCCATTCCTGGGGATTGTGACCGCGCTTTATCTGATCTGGAGCCTTCCTGCGCTGACCAAGGAAGTAGTGGTCGCGTGGCTGTTAATCGGCCTCTCCATTTACTTTACCTACAGCGTGAGGCACAGCAAAGTGCAAAAGGCGCTTGAAACCGAGCAGAAGAAAACTACGGCACGGCCTACCTGAACGCTCCCCACGCAATTTGCCGCTAAGCGTCGTGTTAGATTTCCTGCATGACCGATAGAACGCCGAGTGGACGCGCCGTGAAAGATCGCCTGAGTTTTCATCAGGGCCTGCACACCGCGGTGGCTGCGGGCTTGGCTTATTGGCTGACGGAGCTATTGGGCTTTCCCGGCGGCTACTGGGCGGCGATCAGCGCGATTGTCGTGATGCAGTCCGAGGTCGGCGCAACCCTTGTAGCTTCCCGAGATCGGCTTGCCGGGACCGCGATGGGTGCCGTGATCGGATGGCTGGCCATGGACGTTTGGCATGGGTCGATCTGGGTGTTCGCGGTGGCGGTGCTGGTGGTAATGATGCTCTGCAGCGCGCTGAGTTTTAAGAATGCCGGCCGGCTGGGCGGCGTGACCGTCGCCATCATCGTCTTGATCCCGCATTCGGGCCCGGTCTGGCGCCTCGCGGTCGAACGCTTTCTGGAAGTTTCCTTCGGAATTGTGGTGTCGCTCCTGGTCGCCGTTGCATGGAGCAGGGTTGGCAACCTAATGCCGCGCGAAAGGGCGTGACGGTTCAGGGCGCATCAATTGCTTCCTCCCGTCGCTGCCGCGCGCGCCGATCCCGATGAACGTGATGAAGTCCGCAGACCGCGGGCGGATTGGCCATCTGCTTCAGGAAATTGCGGTAGCCGACGGTGCCCGGCCGCAATGTGGCCCAGTACGAATCGCGCCATACCAGTGGGAGATGCAGGTCGATAATCTGATTCTTCAGAATTGCGACACCGCAGATTAAATTGTTCTTTGGCTGAAAGATGGTGCGCGCCGGATCGTCGGGCGGCAGCCCGCGATCTGCTTCCTCATTGAACGGACAGCCATAGCGCTGCCGGTCGGCGTAGGTCAGCTGTAGCAGTCCTTCAGTACGCACTTTCGTGACCGGCACATCTTCCACCTTCGCCAACTTCGGCTCTATGTGGCGAGCGGTGGCGTCCGGATTCAGGCCGGCCTCCGCACCGGCCAATGCCTGAAAGAAATAGGCCCAGAAACGGCGTTTTCCGGCGTCGCTCATGACAAAAAAGCGTGGACAAAACCGGCGCACATCGCGCGGAACTCTGGTCGAAAGCAACGAAGGCGGCAGCGCCCGCTCAATAATGCGGTTCCACTGCGGGTTCCAGGTGGTCTCGCCCAACTCGGCTGCCTTCTTGTCGATTGGAGTGTGTGGCACCGGCTTGGCTGCCAGATTTCGGGAGGTTGTTTGTTGTACATGGGTAGCGCATCCGGAGAATGCCATCCCCGCGCAAACGATCGCTACGCACACTTTCGGCACCGAGAGAGACACGAGCCCACATCCTTCCCGTACCAACAGACAGTCGTACTCCGACCGTCCAGATGTTTGGACGCGCAGAGATGGAAACCCGTTGCCATGAGATGCTACCTGGAGTTCGCATCGGCCGGGCTACTTGTGTTCAAACTCCCGCGCAATAC
>JBOGLY010000316.1:0-4696 GCA_050746425.1 Acidobacteriaceae bacterium | reverse complement strand
CACGCAATGGCTGGACGACACGGGCGCGCCTGCTCTTAATGACAAATGGACTCTTTACCGGCTTGGCAACAACAAGGGGTTCCGAATCCTGGGCGAAATCGACGAAGACCTGGACTTGTTCCAGATGCCGGTCGAGGTGCGCGTGGAAACGGAGGGCAAAACGGTCGAAAAGCGCGTGGAGGCGATGGGCCCGCAAACGCAATTTTCAATCGATACTTTTGGGATTCCACGCAAGGTTTCGTTAGATCCCGATCGTTGGCTGCTGAGAAACGACACCGCCGTGCAAGTGCGCATGCATGTTTTGCGTGGACTTGAAAAACTGGCAAACAACGACAATGCTGGCGCAATCCAGGAATATCGGGCGGCATTGGCGCTCGATAGAACCAGCTCACTGGCAAGCTATCGATTGGGAGAAGCCCTTTTTCAACAGCGCAATTATCAGGCTGCGGAGGACGCATTTCGGGCCGCTCTGAACGGCGACGGATTGCCGGAATGGACACAGGTTTGGAGCGATCTGGAGCTTGGAAAAATCTTCGATGCCTCCGGTCAGCGCGATCGCGCCATTAACCAATATCGCGAGGCGATTGCAACTGGCGACAACACATCCGGCGCGTTGACGCTGGCTGGAGATTATCTAAAGCGGCCGTATGCGCCGCCACGAGGCCTGTCGCATCCCTGAATGGCGGGAATAAACCCATGTTAGCTTCGCGAACATGGGGCACCCGGATTCCGAGTCGGGCTAAGCTATTTTTTGTCTTCAAGGGCGGCGAGCACGTCGGCCAAGCTGGGTTGCACTTGCAGCATGTAATCGTGAACGCGCTTACGTTCCTCCGGCGCAAGGGAGGGAAGCACCACCAGCAGGCGGCGCAGGGTGGTGCCGATATCGTCGGCGTAATTCATCATGCGGATGGCTTCTCCAGATAGGGGCATCGAATCTCCTCAAACCGTGAATGGACAGTAGTTATTGTAGAGCAGTTCCACGCAAGTGCGGCCCGTCGGCGCTACGCGGACCCCTAATCCAGACCTGCGGCCGTGTCTCCAGAGGCGCTTACGGGATCGATCCAATCGCGATCTGTCACCGTAGTCAGTGTAGAAAGTTTTTCCGCGATGCACGGCTGCAACGCGTCGGCGCGATAGCGCCAGCCCCAGTTTCCCATCGGTTGCGCGGGGGTATTCATGCGCGCATCACTGTCCAGCTCAAGCACATCCTGCATGGGAAACAAGCACAGCCGCGCGACAGACGCGGCGGCGCTGCGCATCATCGCCCACACGATACCGTCGTCGCCGGGGCGAAGATATGCCGAGATTGCCGCGCGTTCCACATCGCTGACATGTCGCCACCAGCCAAGCGTCGTGTTGTTGTCATGGGTGCCGGTGTAGATGACGATGTTCTGTTCGCAGCGATGCGGCAGGTGAAGATGCGCGCCACGATCGCTGAAGCCGAACTGCATGACTCGCATTCCCGGCATGCCGAAGCTCTTGCGCATCCGCTCCACCTCCGGCGTGATCACCCCCAGATCTTCGGCAATCAAAGGCAGGTCGCCAAGCTCTTTGTAGAGATGAGAAAACAGCTCGTTGCCTGGCGCCTTCATCCACTGGCCTCCAACCGCTGTCTGGTCTTCGGCGGGAATCGCCCAATAGGATTCAAAGCCGCGAAAATGGTCGAGGCGCAACAGATCGCACAGAGCAAGCGCACGATGGAGTCGCGCGGTCCACCATTCAAACTTGTTGCTGGCCAGCACGTCCCATCGATAAAGCGGATTGCCCCATCGCTGTCCGGTGGGGCTGAAATAATCCGGAGGAACGCCGGCGACGTTGATTGGATTTTTCTTTTCGTCGAGTTCGAATAGTTCCGGATGTGTCCAGACATCAGCACTGTCGTAGTTGACGAAGATGGCCATGTCGCCAATGAAGCGAAGTTTGCGCTCGCGACAGTAGTCGCGCAGATCCATCCATTGTTGCTGAAAGAAGAACTGAATCGTCTTTTGCACTATGCGGTCGCGGCGATGCTTTCGGTAGAAATGTTCCATCGCCTCGGGATCGCGGTGGAGGTATTCCGCCGGCCAGGCCGACCAGCTTACATCCGCAAACATTGTCCGCAGCACGATGAAGGTGGCGTAGTCCTCCAGCCAGTGGCGATTGTCGCGGCAAAACTTCTTGAAGCGCTCCTGATGGGCCGCCTGCTGTCGATCCAGAAAATTGGCGGCGGCCCGTTGCAGCAATGGAAGCTTGTATGCCGCAGCCGTTTCAAAGTCGACGCGTCCTTCGGACAACGGCATGGTGGCAAGGCATTCCTCCGGGAGCCATCCTTCCGCAACCAGCTTCTCGATGCTGACAAACAATGGATTGCCGGCGAACGCGGAAAGCGCGGAGTAAGGAGAGTTGCCGTAGCCGGTTGGGCCAAGCGGCAAGACCTGCCAATATTGCTGGCCAGCGGCAGCGAGGAAATCGGCGAACTCATAGGCCGCCGGTCCCAAATCGCCGATGCCGCCGTGGGAAGGAAGAGAAGACAGATGTAGAAGGACGCCTGATGCGCGTTCGGTAAGCATTGCTTCTCCGTATCGGGAGTTCCAAAAGGAGCGGACTTCGCGTTCTTCAAGGCGAACCAGAAATTGCAGCGCGGGCGGTCAGAAAGCAGGTCCCTCGACTGCGTTCCTTGCATTCGCAAGGACTTCGCTCGGGATGACACCAGTGCGGTCGCCGCGCGACCTTCGCTCGGGATAAGAACTCAGTTCAGAAAGCGCGTGCCTCCTACATCGGTCCCAGAAGCGTTCTGAGGCTAGACGCCGGCCTGCTGCGTGCTGGCGAGCGCCTTCTTGTTGTAATGGATCAGGCCGCGCTGAATGAAGCGCTCTTCCAGTGAGCTTGCAAACACGCCGAAGGCGGTTTCGCGCCGTTGCTGCACCAGCTTGTCGCGCGTCGCATCCATGTTCTGTTGGATCTGGGCCTCGGTGGGCGCCTGCTTTTCGAGAAGCTTCAACACCACTCCTGTTCGTTCAGTGTAGATGGGTCCGCTGATCTGGCCGGGTTGCAATTTAAACGCCTCGGCTCCCTGCGTTCCCATGTCGCCAAGCTGCGGAACCTGCCCAGTGCTGTCCACCAGATCGCTGGTCATGACGGTCGCGCCGACTTCCTTCGCCGCCTTGTCCAGACCCTCTTCACTGGCCTTGATGGCAAGCTGCTGGGTACGGCTATGCAGCAAAGAGGCGATCTGCTGGTCGCGGAAATCTTCCAGCACATGCGATTTGTACGCGGCGAAAGTTGGAGCATGCGCCGGCACTACGTTCAACACTTTGTAGATCGCATATCCATCGCCGGTAGATGCGCTTTGCGGGGCCGCGCCCGGGTTCATGGCGAAAGCGCCCTTCAACAATTGCGTTGCATCCGACAGGCCGGGGATCACGCCGCTTTCGGGCAGCGGCTGAGTTGTGACCAGTTGCAGGTGGTTCTGCTCGGCCATTTTCTGCAAGCCTACTTGCTGCGCCTGCGCCTGCAACTTGGCCGCATATTGCTGCGCCGCCTGCGCCTGCGCCTGTTGGGTCAAATTCGCCAGGATCAGATCGTGCACTTCATCGACCGATTTCACATGAGCCGGCTGTTTTGCTTCCACCTGCAGAATGTGAAAGCCGAACTGGGTGCGAATCACGGGTGAAATCTGGCCGGGCTGAAGCGAAAAAGCCATCTTATCGAATTCCGGAACCGTAGCCCCATGCTGAATGAATCCGAGTTCCCCGCCCTGCATCTTGCTGCCGGGATCGTCAGAGTATTTTTTCGCCAGCTCTGCAAAATTGCCGCCCGCCTTCAACTGCTTCAGGATGCCTTCCGCCTTGGCCTTGGTCGCTGCTACTTCTTGCGCGCTGGCTTTTGGCGCCACTTTGATCAGGATGTGCCGCACCTGAACTTCTTCCGGCACCTGGAACTGCTGCTGATGCTGGTTGTAATACCTCTGCACGTCGGCGCCGGTTATCTGCGGAGGTCCGCCGGGGACCTGATTGAGCGCAAACGCCGCATATTGCACGGTGCGCGTCTCAGGAATTGCCTTGGCGTAACGCGCGGCATTTTGTTTGAAGAATGCCTGCAACTCCGCATCGGAGGGATTGATTTGCTGGCGCAACTGAGCGTCCGATAATACAGCGTATTGAAACTTCACCTTGGTCGCCTGTTTCAGATACGCGTCGCGAACCGCGGAATTCGGCACCGTCAATCCACCGGTGACATACGCTTCCAGCCGGTTGATCAGGATTTCTTCCTTCAATTGCTGCTCGAACTGGGCGCGAGACATGTTGAAGTTGTTCTCGACAAAGTCGTCGTAGCGGTCCTCGCCGATAAACTTGCCGTCTGGAAACAAAACGGGCGCGAATGGGCCGTGCATCAGTTCGTTCTGAACGTCAATGTCGGTGACTTGCAATCCAAGCCGACCGGCCTCCTCGACCAACACGGCGCGCTCTACCAGCGACTGGCCGGCGCGCTGCATCAGGAATGGCATGACAAAGTCGGGATAATGGTTCTGCTGCTGCATGCGCTGCGCGACCTGCTGGACTTCCTGCAGGTGCACTTCAGTCGAGCTGCCAAGCATGCGTCCAAACAAGCTGTCGCTATGCACGATCGCATAGGTGTCGGTGCCCGAGGCGGCATCTTGAAAAATGCCGGGAACTAGGGTGATCACCATCAAAATGGCAGTGACGGAGATGAGGCC
>JBOGLY010000315.1:0-4727 GCA_050746425.1 Acidobacteriaceae bacterium | reverse complement strand
AGGCCGTCCAGATCCATTGCCTCTCCTAAAACGTCCTTCATCACCTCTCGTATCAGCGGGTGATTGGGAATTTCCCGATCGCCCTGAATATTTTCTATGCATGCCGCGACCTGTGGAAATACGCTCGCCAGCAAATCGTCCGAGCGCGTCCGAAGTATCTGTGGCGCGACTTTTTTACCTCTTTGAAAACGTAACAACTGCAGACTCCGCCCAGCCGCCCATCTCCAGCGCGATTTAAAAATCGGCGAATCGAGCGCCGCCTGTTCCAACAGTTCCCTGACTGTTCGCACGGTAAGAAATTGGAATACGTCGCTAAGCGGAAAACTGTGCTGTTCCGCCAGTGAAATACACAACCCATTGTCCGTTGCCGCCGCCTGCAATTCGAAGTTGAATCCGCGGCAGAAGCGCTTGCGCATTGCCAGTCCCCAGGCTTTGTTGATTCGCCCGCCGAATGGCGCGTGCAAAATAAGCTGCATCCCTCCGCCTTCGTCAAAGAAGCGTTCGGCCACGATGGTAGTCAGCGACGGGACCGCGCCCAGCGCCGCGCGCCCCGCCGCAATGTAGCCAATCATTTGTTCGGCGCCGCCAAGGCAAACGCCGCAGCTTTCTTTCAGCCACTGCGCCGCCTCCGCCACACCCGCGTGGGCTTGCGAGGTGTGGCCCGGTAGCACGTTAGCGGTGCGGGCAGCAATCTGTTCCCGCAATCTTGCGACATAGCCGCTCAATACATCAGTCCGTTGAGGGGCTTCGCCTGCCCAGAACGGCAGGTTGGGTGGTTGGCCATGCGCGTCTTCGACGAACACGCGCCCCGTCTCGATCCGACGAACCCGCCAGCTCGTATTTCCCAGTTGAATCACGTCCCCCGGCGAAGAATCGATTGCAAAATGTTCATCGAGCGTCGCAATCTGCAGGCCCTCCGGCTGCATGATTACGGCATATTGCGCGGTGTCGGGAATGGTCCCGCCATTGCACACCGCAGCCAGCCTGGCCCCGCGACGAGCGTGCAATTCCCCGTGCAAAGCGTCCCGCATGAGAAAGGCCCCATAGCGCCCGCGGCTGGATTCAATCCCGCGATGCAATAGATGAATCAACTCATCGAACTCAGTCCGTGTCAGGTCGCGGTATGGATACGCGCGGCGCACCACGGAATAGAGCGCATCTTCATTCCAGGACTCAGCGGCGCAGGCGGCGACGATCTGCTGCATCAGCACGTCAAGCGGCTGCGGCGGAACCTCCAGCCGGTCCAGATCGCCGGCGAGCATCGCCTGGACCAGTGCCGCACACTCAATTAAATCGTCGCGCGTGGTGGCGAAAAATCGCCCCTTGGGAATCGCGCCTCGCCAGTGCCCGGCGCGGCCGATCCGCTGCATTCCCGCCGCGACCGCGCGCGGTGAGCCGACCTGGCAGACCAGATCAATGGCACCGATATCGATGCCCAGTTCCAGTGAGGCGGTGGCCACCAGCAGCTTGATCTTCCCGTCCTTCAAGCGCGTTTCCGCATCCAGACGCAGCTTGCGCGAAAGGCTTCCATGATGCGCGGCAACATTTTCCTCGCCAATCCGCTCGCCGATCGCATGCGACAGCCGCTCCACCATCCGCCGCGTGTTCACAAACACCAGAGTGGACCGATGTTCTCGAGCCAGCGTGGCCAGTCTGTCGAACATCCCATCCCACATGGCAGTTGTCGTCACCGAACCGAGTTCTTCGCAACTGGGGATTTCGACCGCAAGGTCCATCGCCCGCCGTCGCCCCACCTGGACGATCGTCGCCGGTTTGCGATTTTCTGCGCAGCCAGTAAGAAACTGCGCGACCAATTCGATTGGATTCTGCGTCGCGGAAAGTCCAATGCGTTGCGGCGGCCTCACGGCCTCCATCGGAAACGCGCCCGGCGTCGGGCGATTTTCACCGCACGCAAGCGCTTCCAGCCGCTCCAGCGACAATGCTAGATGCGAACCCCGTTTGTCATCCGCGACCGCGTGTATCTCATCCACGATCACAGTACGCACGCGGCACAAATTTTCGCGACTCTTTTTTGAGGTAAGCAGAATATACAGCGATTCCGGCGTCGTCACCAGGATGTGCGGTGGCTTCTTCAGCATGGCCGCGCGTTCAGACGGCAGCGTGTCCCCGGTGCGCACCGCCGTGCGAATCTCCCCATAGAGATGGCCGCGTTCAAGGGCAAGCTCTTGAATCTCGCGCAGCGGCTGATCGAGATTTTTCTGGATGTCGTTCGAGAGGGCTTTCAGGGGCGAGATGTACACCACTTCTGTATGGCCCGGAAGCGTGCCCGCGATAGCCTTGCGCAGCATTTGGTCGATGCAAACCAGAAAGGCCGCCAGCGTTTTGCCGGAGCCGGTCGGCGCGGAAATCAGCGTTGCGTGCCCCGCTTGAATGCTCGGCCAACCTTCAGTCTGTGGCTCCGTCGGCGTGCCAAACCGTCGCACAAACCACTCCTTCGTAATGGGGTGGGCCCAATCGAGACTGGCCGGAAAATCACGCTCAGCGTGGCTTGGGAACGCGGGGGGCATGAAGTGGATTGTACCCGATGGATTCGTATTTTATTCGCTGACGGCGCAGCTCGGATTGGTCCTGCTGTGCATCTCAAGCAAACATGCCGGCGATTTCGCGCAAACAATTCTCCGCGCTGCCCTTTGTGCCCAAAAGCCGTCGCCTGGCTACTCTGCGAGACGCCGCCCGCGGATGTCACGGCTGCCCTTTGTATAAAAATGCCACGCAGACTGTTTTCGGCGAAGGCAACTCCCACGCAGCCATTCTGCTGGTCGGCGAGCAGCCGGGCGACCGCGAAGATATCGTCGGCAAGCCGTTTGTCGGGCCTGCGGGAAAATTGCTGGACGATTGCCTCGAAAAAGCCGGCATCGATAGAAAGCGGACTTACGTGACAAATGCGGTCAAGCACTTCAAGTGGGAGCCGCGAGGAAAGAGGCGCATCCACGACAAGCCCAATGGGATGGAAATCGAGGCATGCAAACCGTGGCTTGAAAGTGAGATTAAGGCGGTCCAGCCGAAACTTATCGTCGCGTTAGGGGCAACAGCCGCTCAGGGCTTGCTGGGTGCATCCTTCCGAGTCACCAAACAGCGAGGCACAATCGCTTGCACCGAGGATTATCCACCCATCATCGCCACCATGCATCCTTCTTCCTTACTTCGGCAAATTACAAAAGAAGATCGCGACCGGGAGATTGTTCTTTTTATTGCGGACTTAAAGAAGTGCGCGGAATTCATCTGTGGCGAGAAATTGTAGGCATATAGACTGCTCCAGCGCGGGCTATTTTCCGATGCAGAAGGTGGAGAAAATCAGATTGAGAATATCGTCCGCGGTGGTTGTGCCGGTCAATGCATCCAGACTGCGCAGCGCGCCGTATAGATCGAGCAGCAGCATCTCATGCGGCACGTTTGCGGCAACTGCGCGCCCGCCATCCTGCAAAGCTTGCAGAGCTTCCGAGACAGCCTGCTGCTGACGCAGGTTGGTCATCAAGCCATTCTCCGACTCCCCGCCGCCGCTTCGTATTAGTTCAAGGACACAATCGCGTAGCGCCGAGATTCCTTCCCCCGTTAGCGCGGAAGTTGCAATCGCACCCATTCGTCCATCGATCCTGTTCAAAAATTCGCGGCCCGCCTCCCCATGCGGCAAATCCACCTTGTTCAGCACGATGATCGCGCGACGCGCCCGAATCTGCTCCATCAACTCGATTTCTTCCTGCGTTAGTGCATCCGCCGTCGCGTCCAGCACCAGCAACACCACGTCCGCATCCGCCATCGCTTCCCGGGATTTCTGAATGCCGATACTCTCGGCTTCATCCTGCGCCATCCTCAGGCCTGCCGTATCGATCAGATCGAGCGGGATGCCTCCCAGTGAAACCCGCTCCGTCACCAGGTCCCGAGTCGTTCCCGGCGCGGCGGTCACGATGGCCCGCTCGCGTTCCACTAGCCGATTGAACAGCGAGGACTTTCCCGCATTAGGTCGACCGACAATTGACAGGGAAATTCCATCGTGCACTACGCGGCCATACGCAAAACATGCAGCCAGCGCATCAAGCGGTCGCGCAATCGATTCGATCCGACCGGCAATCGAATCGATCGCCATTAACTCGATGTCGTCCTCCGCAAAATCGATGCCGGCTTCCAGTTCGGCGATCAAATTCACCAGTGCCTGCTTGATCGGTTGGATGCGGCGCGACAGAGCGCCCTCCATCTGCTCCGATGCAATTTTTGCCTGATAAAGAGTTTGTGCCTCGATCAGATCGCGCACAGCCTCGGCCTGGGTCAGATCGATGCGTCCGGAAAGGAATGCGCGCTCGGTGAATTCTCCTGGGCGGGCCAGGCGAGCGCCGCGCGAAATGGCCGCACGCACAAGTGAATCCAGCACCACTGGTGACCCATGCGCGGCAATCTCCACTACGTTTTCTCGCGTGTACGAATTTGGCGCCTGGAAAAAAGTTACAAGGGATTCATCGAGCCGCTTCGCGCCTTCAGCTCCCTTATTCTCCAGATCGAGAACGTCTGCGACTTGCGCCTGTGCATGCACAAGAGGATGTCGCAGCCGAACCAGCTCTGAAGCAATCTCAACCGACTGCGCGCCCGATAGCCGTACAATCCCAATGCCTCCACGCCCTGCCGGCGTCGAAATCGCAACGATGGTGTCTGGCTGTAACCCCAGTGCCCCATGGCTCGTTTCTGAGACATGTGTTCGAGGAGAAGCATCATTC
>JBOGLY010000314.1:0-4727 GCA_050746425.1 Acidobacteriaceae bacterium | reverse complement strand
CCACCCACCCTGCATCCGTGATCAACGGCGACGTGGAATTTTCAATCAACGGCATTGAAGTCGGAGGTGCCGCTTTGACCGGCTCCGGCACGGCGACGGTAACTGTTGCCGCCGCGCCTACTGGAACCGACATCGTGACCGCGACCTTTGCCGCACAAGGCGACGACGAAGCGAGCAGCGGAACCGCCAGCCTTATCGTCGCGCCGGCCGCCTCGCAAATTGCGCTTTCCGCTTCCGCCACGCAGATTCGCCTCGGACAGAACGTCATTTTCACCGCCAACGTTGCTTCCACCACGACCGGCATGCCCACGGGGACCGTGGTGTTTCTAAATGGGAGCGCACAGATTGGCGAGGCATCGTTGAGCGCCACTGGCCAGGCCATTCTGAACACGCAAAACCTTCCAGCCGGGACCGACACGATCACAGCCCAATATCAAGGCGATATTAACTTTCAACCTTCAACTTCCAGTTCTGTAACTGTCACGGTTGCGGACGATACGCTGACCATGGCCGCCAGCCCCACCAACTTCACTATTTCCACTGGACAGACCGGCCAAACCACGCTGACTCTGACTCCGAAGAATGGCTTCGCCGGCACGGTGGCGCTCTCCTGCGCCGGGCTGATCAGCGGCGCGACCTGTCAATTCAGCTCGCCCACGGTGGTATTCGCCGCGCAGACGCAAACGCCGCAGATCGTCACGCTCGTCATCAATCCAAATACAGTCGCGGGATCGGGCTTCTGGTTCCCGACGAACGCCCCGCCAATCACGCGGCTCCTGCTGCTATTGCTGGGGATCGGCGCGATGCTTCTGCCCTTCCTTGGGCGACGCAGAATCGCAAAGTCCGTCTGGGGCACTTTGTTGGTTGTGATCTTCTGCATTGGCCTGGGATCGTTGTCGGGATGCAAAAATCTCGCGGTCGCGGCTCCGGTTTCCGATGGAATCACCGTGCAGGCTTCCATGCCTTCCAGCGGCGTCGTTACCACCGCTCAGTTGCAGGTCTACATGGCGCAATAATGGCATCTGAGCAATCTTTTACTCCGACAAAGCTCGAAGAGAAGGATCAGTTAAGATACCGCTTCGCAGGAACCAATACATCGTCTCGTGGATGATCGACGCATCGATAGCTGGATGCGGATTTTCGATCGCCGCCAATGTAATTCGGAAATTTTGGATAAGCGCAGATCGGCCGTTGCAGTCGAATTCCCTTCGCGGGATCGTCGTCCACATACGTGCTAGCGACGATCTTGTCTGGAGCAATTCCCTGCTCCACCCACGCAACTAGCGCGGTCAAAATATCGTGCTCGCTGTCTTGCGGGAGATCCAGCCGCAGGTCCTGGCCAAAGTCGTGCAGTCCTGGACCGCCGCCGCAGTGCGCCATTCCCGGCACTAGAAAATAGCGGAAAAACTCTTGAGTCTCTTCCAGGGCTTGCCGCTTCGCGACCCCGCCCGTAGCCGCCAATCGGCTCTGCTGCGCCTGAATCGCCCTCTCGTAATAATTCAGCGCATCTTGATATGGAACCAGCGGGTCGGCGGTGCCGGTGAACATCAGGATTCTTCCGCCGCGTTTTTTCATCCGGCTCAGATCGGGATCGTTCGCGTTCAGCATCGGCGCCAGCTTGCGATCCACTGCATACTGGTCACGATCGAAGTCGAACTTGGCATAGTCGAAATTCGCGCCGAACGCCCAACGGTATGGATATAGCTCGTCGGACATGGCCGCCGGATTTTGCTGCATCGCAATTCCAGCGGGAGAATTTTCGCTCCCAACGGGAATTGGAGTGTAAATTCGTTCTCCGGTCCTGGGATTGGTTGGCCCCGCATAAATCTTTTTCAGCGTTGCCAGCTCAGCAGGCGTAAGACAATCCGCACGATTATTTCCACCGCATTTCGGAAGAGTGTCGGGGTCGAACTTGCATTCCCTCGGGTCGGTCAGAAAGGTGTCGCCGGGCGCGCCCCCATCCCTTCCCACGCAAGCCGCAACTACCGATTTGGTGATGAATGCGATTGTTGCTGGCGATAGCTGCACGCCTGGCGCTTTGTTTGTGGCCTGCAGATTCCACAGAAATCCCGTGTGGATATGTGTTCGATTGTTTGCCGGAGCGCCCGCGACGATTCCGTCATAGTCGTCCGGAAATCGTTGCGCTTCCATCAACGCCTGACCGCCGCCAGTGGAGCAGCCTACAAAGTAGGAGCGGTTCTCTGGCCTGTCGTAGTAGGCTTCCACAATTTTTTTTGAAACCGCGGTCATTTCATGCGTCGAACGATAGCCGAAATCCGCCCAGCGTTCCGGATGACCAACAACAGCATCGGCATTCGGCGAGGTCCCCATGTCCGTGTTCGCGGTCGCATATCCCAGTTCGAGTCCCCTGGCCAACGAGCGATAGATGATATGCCCCGCTCCGCCGCCATTGCCGGTGCCGAGAAATCTTCCATTCCAATTTTTCTCCGGCATCCACAGCTCAATGTGAATGTTGGAATCCCGTGTTGGGCGTAGCGTGGCTGCGACACGGCAGAATGCAGGCAGCCCGGAGATCGCCACCGCCTTGATGGGTGAAACAAAACTTCCCGTCTCGATCGAATTCGCAGCCGTAATCGCTACGCCGTCGAGCTTCATCCCGGCGATTGCACTGCAGCGTTCCGTCGCATCGGTACTTGCTGCATAAGAAAAATCTGTAGCGGCGAGCGTCCCCAACAGCAACGATGCGATCACCAGTTTTGCGGGAATGAAGCGGATCAACAAAAATGGCAAAGCGAATTTCTTCATGCAAGGAACCTGAACTGGTGACCCCGGGAAGATTCGAACTTCCGACCTGCGGTTTAGGAAACCGTCGCTCTATCCACCTGAGCTACGGGGCCACGATACATTGATCGCCGATTGGTTTTGTGCGGGCAGAAAAACCGAGAGAAATTTCTGCCTTATCTGGAATGGTAGCATCCGGTCGCAAGCCAAATAGTCCCACTTTTTCTGCACCGAACCGCCGCCCAAAAAATTTCAAGACGGCGTAAATGATCCACGCGGAAATCTCCCGCGGTAACGTATATGTTACTGCGGGAGATTATCAAACAAGTGGCGGTCCATGAACGACAGCTGCGAAACGTTTTGACTCCGAACGAAGCTTGGACATGGTTCCGACACCCTCACATTACGATTCAGAGCGATGACTGTCGATCATTAGCGCTATCTGGAAAATTTGCCTTGACTTTCACTCGCTTTGGAGGATAATTGTTGCCAATTTGGTTTTGGAGTTTACGAATCGTTTTTTTGACGTAGCAGCGGGCGTTCAATGGCCGCTCCTGTTCCCGGCCCTTGTCCCCCGACGGCCACACACTGAATCGTAACCGAAGAATCGAAAAAGATCATTCGTCTCACAATTTTTAGGGGGAAGCCAATGACAAGCAAGCTCTACAAAGTTTTATCTTTGTTCGTGATGTTTGGGGTGTTCGCTGTTGGAGCGCTCGCACAGAACGCAAACTCTTCGATCCAGGGCACCGTCAAAGATGTACACGGCGCTGTGGTTCCGAATGCGGCCGTGACCCTTACGAACCTCGGCACTAGCCAGGCGACCGACGCAACCGCTAACGCGACCGGGTTCTACATCTTTGCCAATCTGGCTCCTGGGAACTATCGGGTGAGCGTCTCCGCATCGAGCTTTGCCAATTGGATCGGCGTCCTTACCCTTCGGGTTTCGACAAACGCGACGGTCGACGCGACATTGGTCGCAGCCAGCGTTTCGACGAAAGTTACCGTGCGGGACGTGACGCCTGTCATCGACCGGGTAGATCCGACCCTTTCCGACGTGAAGAACTCCACCGCGATTGAGACCGTTCCCACGGAGGGCCGCAACATCCTGGCTGTTCTGGCCTTCAGTCCCGGCGTGGTCGCCAACAGCTATGGCGGAGCAGGCGGCGGTTATACCCGCGTGAACGGCGTCCCCGGCGGATCCATGGCTTACCTTGTGGACGGCCAGACCATGGCAACTCACTGGTCGAACGAGCTGCAGCAAGACCCGCAGACGACCATGACCTTCCAGGAAGTCAAGATCATCACCGCGCAGGGCGACGCGCAATACAACAAACCAGGTGTCGTGGAACTGGTGACCAAGAGCGGCACCAATCACTTCCATGGCCAGGCATACGAACTGAATACCAACAACCATCTTCAGGCCAGGGCCTTCAATAGCGGTACAGTTATCAACTTCGATCAGCACAATGAATATGGAGCGCAGTTGGGCGGGCCGGTCTGGTTTCCCAAGATCTACAACGGAAAAAACAAGACCTTCTTCTTTGTCGATTGGGAACAGCTAAAGGACAAGCAAAATGCCTTCGAGCAGTACTACGTCCCCACCATGTCGGAACGGGGGGGCGATCTTTCCGACCTAGCGTCCGGCGGTACCGGCGACCCTATCAACATCTACGATCCGGCCAGCACGGTCTACGATCCCGTCACCGACGCTTATACGCGCACGCCATTTACAAACAATACCATTCCAACGACCGAGCTTAACCCGATTGCGACAGAGGAGCTCGGCATTAACCCCCCGGCGGGGATTTTCCCTCTTGCCGAACCAAACGTCCCCGGCGTGACCATAAAGGATGTCGCGGTAAACGGGCAAGCCAATCTCATCCCTTCAAACATTAGCACCCCCACTGACGAAACGACGCTTACGGCCAAGCTGGATCAGATCTTCGGCCGCAACCGGCTGGCTGCGCGGTATACCTATACGT
>JBOGLY010000313.1:0-4732 GCA_050746425.1 Acidobacteriaceae bacterium | reverse complement strand
ACGCCTTCCTCTCGGACCTGCGCCAGGCGCTGCCATCCATGTCGCCGCGGCCGAAAATGCTTATTCTCAATTTCCCATCGAACCCGACGACGCAATGTGTCGATCTTTCTTTTTTTGAGGAAGTCGTCGCGTTGTGCAAAGAGTTTGGCGTCTATATCGTGCATGATCTGGCGTATGCCGACCTGGTCTTCGACGGCTACCGCGCGCCCTCGATTCTGCAGGTTCCAGGAGCCAAGGACATCGCGGTCGAATTCTTCACGCTCTCGAAAAGCTACAACATGCCGGGCTGGAGAGTTGGCTTCATGGTCGGCAATCCTAAATTGGTCGCGGCGCTGGGCCGAATCAAAAGTTATTTCGATTACGGCACCTTCACGCCGATTCAAGTGGCGTCGATCCAGGCGCTGGAAGGCCCGCAGGAATGCGTGACGCAGATTTGCGACAACTATCGCAGACGACGAGACGTGCTGGTGCAGGGATTGAACCAAGCGGGCTGGCAGGTGGAAATGCCGAAGGCGACAATGTTCGTCTGGGCGCCGATTCCAGAGGCTTACCGGAAGATGGGATCGTTCGAGTTCTCAAAAAAATTGCTGACCGATGCCAAAGTTGCCGTCAGTCCAGGCGTTGGATTTGGCGAGCAGGGAGATGGCCATGTCCGGTTTTCACTGATTGAAAATGAAGAACGGACGCGGCAGGCATTGCGCGGCATCAGGCAGATGCTGCAAAAATGCCCGGATTGAGGCGAATTTCTCCCGCTAGAGACGCGAACGGCTTCTTCCGAAGATCAAATAAAGGATCACGATCGCAATGATGAGATCAACGCCGCCTCCGCCGTAGTAGCCGAGCCCAGGACCCATGTAATAGCCGCCGCTGGCGATCAGTATGAGAAGGACGATGAGAAGGACGATAAGCATGCGCAGCAGCTTAACACACGTGGCGGGCTATAGCACCTTCGCCACAGGTGGGCGAAATAACATGGTTGCGCGGCATTTCGGTTGAGTAAAGCAGCACTAGCAGATATCAAAAAGAGTGAACATGGTTTATGCCAGTGCCTGATTGAGGTTGTCGATCGCCTCGTCGATTTCCGCTGTGTTTTTGTATCCCACCGTGACGCTGTCTACGCCGGCATGTCGGAACGCGAACCTCATTGCTTTCCGGCGGTCTTCGCGGTTGAACGTTCCCTCACCGACCAGCTTCATGCTGATCACGCCAATGCCATTGTCGCGGGTCTGTTTTATTTTGGCGACAACTTCTCCCACGTTGCCAAGACCGTTCGTGGCGTAGTCCTCGGCGTCCATCCGTACGCCTTTGTGGTTTACACGGATCATGGCCACGTCGAGCCATTTATCTCCCGGCACCTGGCGCAGCGCCGGAAGCCCGTGCACGGATGCTCCGCGCGCCAGCACGGCTTTCTTCATCTCCGCCCCATCGATTCCGTCCTGCCATTTTTGCGTGTCGGTCGGCCACGTGGCGGTATGCTGCCAATGCAGCAGCATGATGTCAAAATAGTCCGTGTTCGCCAGCTTGCGCAGTTCATCAATCTTCTTTTGCGGGTCGACGCCTCGGCTGGTAGTCACCTTCGACATCAATTGATAGGTTTCGCGCGGGACGCCCTTCAGCGCCACGCCCAGCATCTTGTGCATGTTGTCATAGGACTCAGCCGTTTCAAAAAAGCGAATGCCCCGGTCGTAGGCATATCGAACCAGCCTGGTGAACTGCGCCTGACCCAGGTCGCGCTGGACGACACCGCTAAATGTGCCGGTGCCGAAGGCGAGCCGCGTCACTTTTACATCGGACTTGCCAAGCGTCACCAGGTCCGTGGCCGTCTCGCGCTGCGCCGTCAGCGGCAGGCTTCCCGCGCCGGCCAGTGCTCCAACTGCGATACCGGCCTTCATGAAATCTCGTCTGGAGTATCGAGTCATGATTGCCCCCATTGGGTGAAGCCGTACAACTCTTAATCGGGGGAGGGATTCATATCGTGGCGTAACTTATTTATCATCATCAGGATACAATTGAACGATGAAACAGTACCCTCAAATATACCCCCAACAGACACCGCCTAATACTACGGTTGCAGATAGCGAATAGTCCGATGCGCCAGGCTGTAAACCCCTGATTCTTTTAGGGCAGCCTGCGAGCCTGTAACGATGAAAATCAGGAGAAATCCATTAAGTGCAACTGTAGCACTAAGAAATCTTGCGCGGGCTGGCTTCGCGCCGCTGGCGCAGATTCAACGTTTGCATTGGTGTGCCTCTTGCCAGTTCAGGGCGAAACTCTGTCGAGGTTCCGAGTTGAGTCCGACCCGATGCGCTTTGGTGACGAGAAAAATATTGCGGGATCAGAGCCTCGTCTACAAATAAGAAGCGGGCAGTTCTGTATATTCCGACCCACCTAATATTTCTTCTAAGACTCCCGGTAACTCGTCTTCCAAGCAGGTCCCCGTAGACCCAAAACGCAGAGGACCGACGGAGAGATCCTGGAGGCCCAGCAGGAATCGATCCATATCACCTATGGAAAGGGATAAGATATGTTCGATCAATGCGGCTACGTAATCACGGGTGTCTTTTGAAACATTGTTTTCCCATTGGCCTGAAAGAAAGAGCTTCATGGATGAATGCTCTGTCTGGGATATGTCCTTAGCCAATACGAAACACGGAACGGACGCTCCCCCGATGACCGTCGGAGCATATGTGAGGACCGTGAATCTGTATATTGTCAAAGCTTTTGTTCCATGCGTTCAAATGCTCATGACTGCAGTGCGTACTTAGAAGCATTTTGACGCGACAGCCGTACGCTTTCAGTAGCGACTGTCTTTCGATCATTCCGGATACAACCTTGTCCAAATTTACTGAAGTATACCATTGAGCTGGTATCGTTACTGAAGCGGCTATCGACTTTATCTTCGCGTGGTCAAGGCTGCGGAAACGGGCCTCCCATATTGGGATTATCGAGTCAATATCTAGATTGGCATAAATTGCTCGATCCAGATACATAGCTATCGTCGAGTCCTGGCTGGGCTCAGTCGGCGTTCCAAAAAGACAGCCTTGGTCTATGAAAATTGCATTGATTGATCGATTCACCATGTTCTGCACGAAGATAGCCTGTCGATTATCAGTCTGATTCGACCAAAGATCGAACAGGAGAGCCCCAATGAAGGCCTCCCGATCTCGAATGAGTCCAAACCAAGCTCTCGGCAATAGCTCGAATAGGCTCTCCGCATCGCCAGGTACCACAAGGCGAGATCCGAAATGTAACCCGGCAGGAGGACGTTGATGCGCTGATGTCTGGCTTTCAAACCAGAGTCCGGGGTTACAGTCGATAAATTCATCGGAGATCTCAATCGGGTTCCATTTAGGAACAGCAAAGCCCACCTCCCGCATTAACAGTGTGCCGAATGCTTCCTTGAACAAGACCGCAGAACCTTGCGGATTGCCGAGGAGCTTAACCACGTAAAATCTGCCGTCCGTAGCTCGCACAAGACAGCTCTGTGAGCCGCCCCGCATTTTTCTTATGAAGCTAGTCGCCACGAGTTGTCGGCTGTTATCTCTTTGGCTATTTAAAAGTTCCGTCATAATCAGCAAGGTACCTACGAGACGAAAATTCTTGCGTCACTTATCAGGATTGCTGTAAAGGAAATTAGCTCCCCGGGGGTATGTAATTTTTACATGGTTACAAGTGTATTAGTCAATGCTATTCGAGTGATAATGGGAATCGAGCCGTTACATCGGTAATCGCTCCCATATTGACACTGCTCTCCATGTCAAATTAAACTCTTGCCCGATGTGTGCGAACGACCGGCAACCTCAGCATGGAAATCTATAGTTGCGCAGATGGGCCTGCAATTGCGTGCTAAAACTGGTCATAGGATCCACGGTCGGGGAGTGGAAAGTTCCATGTGTTTGGCAAGCAAGAGCGGTACTAGGAACACGAATCTCAGCGAGTATTCCCTGGCTTGGCTGGCAGCGTTTTCTGATTGCATGGGGCGTTGGGAGGGGGATTGCTCATTAGGATGGATGGCGCTTTAATCCTTAGCAGACCATAACCGCGGCATTGCGCAAACACTATTAAAAGGAAAACCGTATCCCGAAATCTGGAAAGCGCTGCATCTGGTATAGCTCTGTGTAGGGTCCATTGGGGAACCCGCAAGTTCCCGGCAAATCACAATGAGGCATCCAGGCATATGCGAGAAAGTTGTCCCGGTTAAATGCATTTAACATTCCTGCATAGACCGTTAACACTTTATGCCGCACGAAGAAATTGCGATCCATCTGAAAGTCAAGACGGCTGTAAAATGGCCCCCTAAGGGCATTTATCTCATTCAAGTTGTAAATAATGCGGTCTTGCTGAAGCGAAGGGGGCAGATCGAAGGGTGTATACGGCCTGCCAGAAGTGTACTCATAGCGGAAACTAGCTTCATATTTTCGTCCCGATCGCCAGATTCCGGCTGCATTCACAATGATAGGAAAATCGAAGTTGCCAGGGCGGAGCTTCCTATCAAGGCCTGAGAATAATGCTCTGGAATAGCTGACGTTCGCTTGGCCAGTAAAGTGTGTCGTCAAGTTGCCGGATCCGTAGATATTCTCCCCATAAGCATCTCCCTTGCCGAAGCTTGTCATGGGAATCCATACAAACTGTTGGCCTAGTGTATCGACCATATTGGCAAGAGATAAAGTGGGATATTCTGTTGAAACGGGATAGTCCCTATATGTTTTGCGATATGCCTCAATACCAATCC
>JBOGLY010000312.1:0-4807 GCA_050746425.1 Acidobacteriaceae bacterium | reverse complement strand
CTGTAATAAAGGTCCGTATAGGTCGGCAGGCGAAACCCATAGCCGATCGATGCCCGTGCCTTCAGGGCAGGCCGTATCCAGTACGACCCCGCTGCCGCCGGACTGAAAACGTCGTACCCGCCGCTGATGATTTCTTCCCGCGCGCCCAGCGACACCGTGGCGCGCTTCCACGAGCGCATATCGAGATCGACATAGCCTGACCCCCAGTTGCGCGCGTGCCGGCCCAAATTGTTGCTATGGATGGAATCGCCGTCGAAGTCGAGTCCATAAAAAATGCCGTTCGATTTGCTCCATGTCGTCTTGCGGCGCAGGATCGCCTGCCAGCCATTATCGATATGGTTGTTGGCATAGATCGCGGGATCGTCGCGAAAAAGAACATAGTTGTCGGTATGGCGGCGATAGGCGAAGCCGGCATCCGTCGCCGCTCCCAGCGATTGATGAATCGATGCAAACCAGCCCTTGGTGCGTTCCCACGAAGGATAATTTCCATAGAAATTGTTCGCGCCGAACGGCGTGTCGCTACCGCCCAGGAGAATGTCCGTGGTCCCAACCGGCGAAGTAGCCCAGGATTCCGCGCTTAAATTCTCATTGCGATAGTCGCGGTCGTACATAAAGCCCGAGGAAAAATCGCGATGTCCGGCGATCTGCTCGGACCAGTTGTGGCGGACATAGTTGCCCACAAAGGATTGCTGGTTTTCTCCGAAGCTGCCCGCGCCGCCGGAAACCCAGAGCGAGCTGGCCGCAGGACGCGCGGTCAGAAAATCCACCACGCCGCCCAGCGCATCCGCGCCATAGAGCGTAGAGCCAGCGCCATGCAGCACTTCAATGGTCGACATGGTGTCGAGCGGTACTGGAAGGTCCAGATTATTGTGCGCCGTCTCGGCATCGTTCACCCGAAAGCCGTCGAGCAGCACCAGCGTCTGTTCAAACGATGTTCCACGAATCGAAATGTTGGCGGGATAGCCGCCCGCCCCGTATTGAGTGATTTGTACCGACGAGTCCGTGCGAAGGTAATCCTCCACATTGTTGAATGCCAGTGGATGCGCCTGCGTATCCATCACGACCACCGATCGCGCCGACTCGCCCAACGAGATTGGATCGGGCGAACCGAGGACCGTCACAGTGGTCCGCACGGTCAGCAGCTTCTTGTTCTTCGCTTGCGCCGCGTTCGCTTCGTTTGAGGCGGCATTCGTGGGCGCTGGTGCGGCGACAGGCAGTTGTGTCTGCTGGGCAGAAGCGGACAGCGCAATCCCCCCGATGAGAACCGCAGCGGCCCAACGCAGGGCGGTCAAAGCTCGTTTCTCCGTCAGAGTTGCCATCAAGCAGGAAACCTCTGTGCAATCATGATGGAGTCTGGATGCGGATGCAACGATACTTTTGTCTTATTATAAATAATTGAATTGGTAAACTACCTAACGGAACTGGAATTATGCGCATTGAAGCCTATCTTCGCGAGAGCCCCATGTTTACCGTGAAACGTGCGGCGCGCCGCTTCGACGCAGTTGCGTTTGCGGCCTTCGCCGCTGATGATCTTGGATTTATGGAGGGTCTTGTGCTCGCGGCCATCTTCTTTGAAACTCCGCGACCTATCAAGCCGTCCCACCTTGCTGAGACCTTTTCGACGACGCGCGGAAACATCAGTCACGCCGTTTCCTCACTTGAGGCTAAAGGACTGCTCCAGCGAAAGATCGATCCGTCCGATGCCCGAGGATATCTGTTAGCGTTGAAACCGCATGGGAAGAAATGTGCCTTGCGCGTGATTGCGGCATTCGATAAGATGCAGCGCGAATTCGAACAGGCCGTTGGAGGAACCGCGCTATCGAATGCGCTGAAAGTAATTCGTGCGCTTGAATCGTGCAATTTTCCGCCGCGTTAAAATTGGGCTTAGATCCAGGACACTTGCATGGCTGCATTGGCAGATACCTTTTGGCGCGAGAAACGCGTCTTCATTACCGGGCACACCGGATTCAAAGGGGTGTGGCTGTCGCTGTGGCTCCAGTCTCTGGGAGCGCGAGTATTCGGCTATTCCACGCAATCGACGGGTTTAACTCAGGAGGGCAGGCTGGCTGTCCCGATGCAAACATTTCGCGGACATATTTGCGATTACCCCAAATTGCATGATGCATTGGAATCGGCGAGACCAGAGGTTGTCTTCCATCTTGCGGCCCAGCCGTTTGTACGGCGAGCATTTCTGAATCCCGGCGACACCTACAAAACCAATGTAATTGGGACGGCGACTCTTCTGGAGGCGGTGCGCCATCGCGATTCGGTCGGTGCTGTCGTTGTGGTCACAACCGACAAATGCTACGAGAATCAGAATGGGGATTGGTCGTATCGCGAAACCGATCCGTTGGGAGGCAGCGATCCATACAGCAGCAGCAAAGCCTGCATGGAGATGGTGGTTCAGTCCTTTCGGGATTCGTTCTTTTCGGCAAATAACGTCCATGGACACCGCGTAGGCGTGGCTTCGGCGCGCGCCGGGAATATGCTCGGCGGCGGCGACTGGGGAAAAGACCGGCTTGTTCCAGACACGATTCGCAGCTTTGCTGCCGGCAACCCTGTTGTCCTGCGGAACCCGCATGCGAAACGGCCATGGCAATTTGTACTGGAGCCGCTGCGAGGATATTTGTTGTTGGCGCAAGCGCTGTATGATGATCCCGACCAATATGCGGGCGCGTGGAACTTTGGGCCGGAAACCGCCAACGTTCGTTCGGTCGAGTGGATCGTCGAGAAGCTAGCGGCGGCATGGGGAGCGGAGGCGAAATGGAACATCCAGGGCAGCCAGCATCCACAAGAGGCGCAGATGCTGCGGCTGGATTGCGCCAAGGCTACAACTGAATTGCAGTGGACACCGGTGCTCGATCTCTCCAAAGGGTTGGAAATGACCGTCGAATGGTACCGTGATTTCTACGATAAAGGAAACATCTTGAAAACATACGAGACGCAAATTGCCGACTACTCCCAGCGAGCGAGCTCAAAATGGGAATTTCTATCTCCGGCGTATCGCGGAGCGTAAGGTCGAACTCGCTATTGGGGGTTTGGACTACAAGCGAGGCACTTGGAACATAGCGAACAATCCAGAATATGAGATCAAGCCGAACGAATACTCTCTGGATTCTTCACTTCGTGGTGCTCGTTCAGAATGACTTGAAACCTCACGTCGGGCCAGGCAGAACTTTCTTCTCACGGTCTGCCAAGAAAATTTGGCGTGCAACGATGCTCTAAACTCATTCCTATGCGCCCAACAATATCAGTTGCCATGATCGCCCGCAACGAAGAGGCGAATCTGCCTCGCACGCTTGACAGTGTTCGTTGGGCGGATGAAATTGTCATCATCGATTCGGGATCGGTCGATCGTACTCCGGAGATTGCTCGCTCCTATGGCGCAAAGCATTCCTTCAACAGGGATTTTCAGGGATTCACTCCACAGAAAAATCTCGCCATCGATAGCTGCACCAGCGACTGGATTTATTTGCTGGATGCGGATGAAGTCGTGACCCCCGAGTTGGCGGAAGAAATCCAGCAGGTAGTGGAGAACCCGCGCTTTGACGCGTATTGGCAACCGCGCGTAAATCTTTTCCTCGGCCGCTGGCTCCGTCATGGCGGCTTTTATCCGGACCGAAAGCTGCGCTTGTTCAAGCGCGGCACAGCGCGCATGGGTGGCGCGGAGCCTCATGGAACTCCGGAGTACGCCGGCCCAAAGGGAACGCTGAAAAACGACCTGCTCCATTACGCGTATCCCAAACTTGAGCTTTACCTGGAGCACATGAATCGGTACAGCTCTCACAGTACGCGGGAACTCTTCGACAAGGGTATAAGTTCTTCCGGATTGAGCTTCGCATGGAATGCGGTCTTAAATCCGACCGCCACATTCATCAAGAACTATATTTTCCGGTTAGGATTTCTGGACGGACTGGAAGGTTTTGTATTGCATTTCAACCACTCTGTCTACATCCATTGGAAATACGTCAAGGCGTGGAATGCAGCTAAGCAGATGCATAGGATCGGTGGCCCAGACGTATCTCCAGACGCATCTATGGAAGCTTGGAAAAATCCAGAGAATCAATCACGCTGATGTCGGGAACTCGTGTAGAACTACGGTCGAGCGGCTCGGCAACCCGTCAACCAACAAGCCCTGGCACAGTCCAATCGCGTGGGAGCGCCGCCGCCGCTATCTGGACGCGCTTCGCACGGGGCGCCAACTCAATTCCGTTTTCGCTCCAGCGCTGGATCGTATATTTTTGCGAGCAGCTTTCACACAACCAGAAATACCGCCGCATCGTAACCGCCGCCTTCAGTCGGGAGGCCGTTGATTGGGCCGGGAACTCAAAGGATTCTGATTCCGAGGATGTGGCGCAGTACATAGATTTGGTAGATGTCGAGCCAGATGGCCGACGCTCCATAAGGAACAGACGGCCGCCGCGCAGGTATTTCAACTCTGCTCCGCAACTTTTATTTGCGCATGTCATTTTCATATAGCTCGCCTCTGATTCTTATTTAGTAAGATTCTGCCTCGGCAGAAAAGGTTGGCTAAAGGATTTTCCTGAATCAATAAAAATCAATTGGACGAATCTTCATCTTCACTTGAAAATATTGAGACGGAGATTTCGAGGTCTTAATCGAGGTTGAAAAAATATCAACAGGAGGCTATCGCCGTCCGCGTTCTGGAGAGAAGTTCCCTACAAACCGATGATACGCCAATTGCGCGGTGGAAAAAATAAAAAATTGAAACGCCATCGTTGGAAATAAAGATTCAGCCTCTCAATGCTTTCCGCTGATGCCGGCTTCGGATCCGCGGTCCGTCAGT
>JBOGLY010000311.1:0-4815 GCA_050746425.1 Acidobacteriaceae bacterium | reverse complement strand
ACCCTGACCCCAACTCCAGCCCATTCATCGCCAGGTCATAATAACGCGCCCGGACCGACGCTGGATCGGAAACCAGCCGGTCCATATCTTCCTCATGCGGCGACGTAAAAGGATGATGCGACGGCATCCATTTTCCGGTCTCGACATCGTGTTCAAACATGGGAAAGTCCGTTACCCAGAACGGGAAAAACGCTGTGTTGCCATCTACCGTCCCGCCGTCCGCCAGCTTGCCCGCTTCTTCCACTGCTCGCTCCGTTGCGGCAAACGCGCCGTGGCGGTCCGCATATTTCTTCGCCAACTCCATTCGAAAATTGCCGGCGGCGGTGTAGATCGCAATTTCGCGCTCTGAAAGCCGACCGCCAATTTTCGTGTCGCTGGCAGCGATGTGCGCGTCCGGGTCTCCCGCGACAATCGCCAGCAAATCGTCGGCGTTCGCTCGGGCCAGTTCGCGCGCCTTGGCCACGGCGGCGGGAAACGTCTTTTCCAGCCGCTTCAAATCGTCAATCAGCTTTGCGCCCTTGCGGGCATCGAACAGCGGACGATTTTCCTCGCGCTCTTTCCGCGACAGCTCTCCAACCTTCTCCACGCGAACAGCGATCAGGGGCAGTTCCGGGTCGATGATCAGCGCTTCCAGATCGCCCGGCGTGAAGGCGCCGCGAATATCCGTCAACTCCGGCACCCGTGTATCGGGTTTGTCGCTGCCGAACCGGCGCAGCGACTCGTCGTACGTAATCTGCGGAAACGGAATCGGCAGCGTGATTCCAGCCGCCTGAAACGCCGCCGCCATGAATCCCTCCACCACGCGAAAAATTGTTTCCTGCTGCGGGAACGTCATTTCCAGATCGATTTGCGTGAATTCCGGTTGCCGGTCGGCACGCAAATCTTCATCGCGAAAGCAGCGCGCTATCTGGAAATAACGATCAAGGCCGCCAATCATCAAAATCTGCTTGAACATCTGCGGCGACTGCGGCAGCGCATAGAACTCGCCCGCATGGACTCGGCTCGGCACCAGGTAATCGCGCGCGCCCTCTGGAGTCGAACGCGTCATAAACGGCGTTTCGATTTCCAGAAACCCCACGCCGGAAAGGTATTGCCGAATGGCCAGCGCAATCTTATGGCGCAGGATCACATTCCGCTGCATGGCGGGTCGCCGCAGGTCCACATAGCGATATTTCAGACGCAGTTCTTCATTTCCGATTGCTTCTTCCGCCGGCGAAAACGGCGGCGTCTTCGCGTCATTCAAGATGCGCAATTCGTCCGCATCAATTTCAATTTCGCCCGTCGGCATGTTCGGGTTGATTGCCGCGGCATCGCGTCGCCGCACCCTTCCCAGCACGGCAACCACGTATTCCGGCCGCACCGACTCCGCCTTGGCATGCGCGGCGGGACACAGTTCCTTGTCCAACACAATCTGCACCGTCCCGGAGCGATCGCGCAGATCGAGGAAGATCAAATCTCCGTGATCGCGGCGACGATTCACCCAACCCATCACCACGACTTGACGGCCATCCGCGGACAGTCGCAACTCTCCGCACGTGTCTGTCCGCTGCAAATTCCCTAAAAGATCCAGTTCCATCGTTTCCTTATTACAAGTTGAATTTTTGATGCTTTGCATACCGCACAACAAAATGTGAAGACAGTTGCGCCACCTTTCGAAGTCAAAACAGAGTTGTCATCCCGAGCGAAGTCCTTGCATAGCAAGGACGCAGTCGAGAGACCTGCGTTTTCTATCCGCCCAAAGTAATTCCGAGTGGGCTCTACTGTTTGCGCAGAAATTCCGCCAACTGACTCCGCTCCACTTTCGTCTGTTCGCCGCTCTTGAACTCTTTCACCGTCAGCACGCCAGACCGCGCTTCGTCTTCTCCAAACAGCACAATCGAGCGCGCAACCTTATTCCCCATCTCAAAAGATTTCTTCAGTCGGAACGATCCATCTCCCAACTCCACGCATAACCCGGCACTGCGCAACTCCCGCGCCAGCAACAGCGCTTGCGCCTGCTGCTCTTCACCAATGGGAGCCACATACACATCCGCCAACCGTGTGTCCCCAGCAGTTCCAGAAACGATCGCCTGCAGCGTCAGCACCAGTCGGTCCTCACCAATCGCAAATCCAATTCCTGGCGCTTTCGGGCCGCCAAGCGCTTCGCTCAGTCCGTCGTACCGGCCGCCGCCCAGCAGTGCATTCTGCGCGCCCAGCCCGCCATGTGTAAACTCGAACGTCGTTCGCGTATAGTAATCCAACCCGCGCACCAGCCTGGGGTTCACGCTGTAAGGAACGCCACACGCCTCTAGCGCCGCCAGCACCGCGGCGAAATGCGCGCGCGAATCCTCATCGAGAAAATCCGCAATCTTCGGCAGCGCGTTGATCTTTTCCTGGTCCTCCGGCACTTTGCAATCCAGCACGCGCAAAGGATTTGTCACCGCCCGTCGCTGGCAATCCACGCACAACGTCGGGGCTATATCTGTCAGCGCCGCCCGCAACGCCTCCACATAGCGCGGCCGGTCCTGCGCCGACCCCACTGAATTCAACTCCAGCCTCCAGCCGGTCATTCCCAACTCATCCAGAAACGTCGCCAGCATCTCCAACACTTCGGCATCGCGCAGCGGCGATTCACTGCCCGCGCTAACCGGGCCGATCACTTCCGCGCCAATCTGAATAAACTGCCGGTAGCGGCCTTTCTGCGGGCGCTCGCGGCGAAATTGCGGACCTATATAGTAGAGCTTCTGCAGCAATCCGCTGTCGCCCAGCTTGTGTTCAATATAGGCACGCACCACTCCGGCCGTGTTCTCCGGGCGCAGCGTCAACATCTGCGCTTTTTCCGATTGCGCCCGCGCACGATCTTCCCACGTGTACATTTCTTTGGAAACAATGTCCGTCTCTTCGCCCACACCGCGCGCGAACAACTGCGTGTCCTCAAAAATGGGCGTGCGAATTTCCCCGAACGCATAGCGCTCAAACACGCGTCGCGCCGTCTCCTCCACTCGATTCCACAACTCAGTTTCCGGCGGCAGCAAATCGCGCGTACCGCGCACAGCCTTGATCTCATTCATGTTCGCTACATCAACGATAAATGGTCTGCCCGGGAAATGGGCGCGAAGAGCTGACGACGGCATCCTTTTGTGCGCTGGCGCGCAACCACCAAAGTACTTTCCTTCACCCAGGAAAGGCGTTTACCACAGTCCGCAATCACTCATTCTTCCGCCGGAGTGATCACAATGTTCCGGAACGAGACGTGCCCCTTCTCGCTTCCCTGCACATAGATCGGACCCGCCGCGGCTTCATCGCTATTGATTGCTCCGCCGGTAATTCCAGGAATCGTCTTGTTGTCGATAACAGTCGTTCCGTCCTGGACGACAGTAACTCGGCGCCCGATTAGAGTTATGTCGTAGCTTTGCCATTTGTCAGTTGTCCGGGGCAGCTCTGGATGAGGAGCGAGAAAGCCATAGATTCCGCCTGTGTGATGACTAGGCGGCTCGTCTGCCGACTCGTTTTCAATCTGCACTTCGTAACGGCCGCGCAAATAGACGCCGCTGTTTGAATTCGGCCCCAGCTTGAATTCCACATGCAATTTGAAGTCGTTGAATTTGCGATCGGTCGCAAGTTCCGGCCCGTTGCCCGGACTTATCAGCAATCCGTCAACTACTGTCCAATGACCCGACACCGGAAAATATCCAGCGGTGAATTCATGCCATCCGTCGAGATTTTTCCCGTTGAACAGCTTGACAGGCGCTCCCCATTTCGGCGGAGACTTGCGAATCAACGCCGGAGCGCGGCGACCCGTCCATGTCCAATGCGCGCCGTTCGGTCCTTCGGCCGAACCGACTAGCCTGCCATGTTCAAGCTTCCCGTTGAAAACCACGTTGGTGTCGCAATCTCCTTCCTTCGGAGAGGCACATGTAAGTACTCCCCCTCGCACGTCCACCTTAGCAGCCGGACACGCACCTCCCCAGCGTCCAACCATCGTCGCCTTCAATTTCCCGTCCATATCAGAAAGTCCCAGCCACGATGGCGCATCTCCTTTAGGCGTCTTCAGTGTCAGGTCCCAGCGACCAAGAAAAGGTTTCACACTCGATTGCGCAGCAGCGGAGTAGTGCCGGCTGGGCGTCTTTGTTTGCGCGAACGCGCCACCGCACGAAATTGTGGCGACAGACAAAATGACGCCAAGTATCTTTTGAACTTTCATTGGTGCGAGTCTCCTGGCTCAAATGTTAGTAGCGGATCAGGACCTTACTGTGCGAGATTCTTCATCCCAAAACACCTGCCGCTTCCGGAAATACGAATCATTCGCCATGTGACATGCGATTGCCGCATGATTGCCGAACACGCCGTCTTCCACAACCGGTTTGCGGCTCTTAACGGACTGAAAGAAGTTCCACAGATGCGGCCTGTAATCGTCCCAGTCGTCGCCGTAATAATTCATCTGCTCCGTAATCGGTTCTTTGCCGATAGGAGGATCGTTCTTGGTGTGCCACTCGCGCACATACTCGTCGCGCATTTTTTCCGGGAAGCTGTTGTCGTAATAGCTTGGCGCCGTGTCTTTCCCTGACTGCGGCGAATAAGCGATCCCGTATTCGGTCGCAGTCATGATTCCGTGCGGCCCCATAAAGCGCGCGGTCTCCGGCGTTTCCGTGCTGAGGCCCAAGCGAACGTAAACAGGGATGCCATGGTAGTCGAATAGTACCGTCTGTAGATCGGGCATGTCCCGGCCATCCTTCCAGCGATAAATTCCGCCGAGTGAGAGCGCGGACCGCGGCGCTTCGTTCCAACCCAGCGTCACTTGCATTCCGCTCAGCAAATGCACCATCAGGTCTCCTG